>NZ_FMYP01000010.1 GCF_900096565.1 Williamwhitmania taraxaci | reverse complement strand
TGCTCGTTGAACGAAAAGAAATCGAACGGTTTCTCGAACTGGTTGCGGTAGGTCTGTTCGCTAGATTGGCTAAAGCGACCCAGCTGTAAGAAATTTATCCTACCTTTGATACTCAAAATGTGCCAAAGAACGCTTACAACAAAATCTTTGCGAGTTTTATTGAGTTTATTAAAACAGTCATTGTTTAATGTGCTGTATATGTAATACTTAACAATATTACTGACCTTAGGAATCATGCTTAGAAAATTACTGGAATAATCTTTTAAGATACTGATTTCTAAGGTCTTATTCAAATTTATTCACGCCTATTTTTCTGATTGTCAAATATTTACACTAGTTATTACCGAACTATTGAATAAAATACATCGGATATAGCCAAGTTGAAACTAAGGGCGTTATGATTACCCCAAAGAGCCCAGAGGTAGACCTCGGTATCATTACGTTAAGTCCTACATCACAAGCTGTTGAAGGAGTAACTATAACAGGAAGAAAAGAGATGATGACCCACAGCCTCGACAAAAAAGTGGTAAATGTAGAAAAAGACTTAGCCAATATAGGTGGATCGGCATTGGATGTAATGCAAAACGTCCCATCTGTCACCGTAGATTTCGATGGCAATGTGAGCCTTAGGGGAAGCTCAAACGTCAACATCCTTATCGATGGAAAACCATCGCAGATGACAAGCCTCGATCAACTTCCTGCAGCAATGATCGAAAGTGTGGAGGTTGTAACAAACCCTTCGGTGAAGTATGATCCCGATGGTATGGCCGGTATTATTAACATTGTTCTTAAAAAACAAAAGATCACCGGAACCAATGGCATGGTGTCGCTAAACGCAGGAACGAATAATCGGTACATGGGATCAGTCAACCTGAACTTTAAAAAAGATGCTTGGAATTTCTTTACCAATATAGACTACCGCCATTTTACCATGAGCGGATACAGCAACTCCACCAGCAAAAACGATTTTGGATCGGTGGCCAAACTAGACCAAGTTGGCGATTTTGACCGAAAAATGGATTTTGGCGGAGCACGCTTCGGAGTAGACTATACCTTTGGTTCGAAAAACACGCTATCTTTTACCTCTTGGTTTAATGGTAGAATTGTGGCGGGTGATGACCTCCTTAAGAGCACCAGCTACGATGGGCTTAACCAAGTAAGCAACTACTACCAACAAAAGCGACATTCAACATCAAAGGATGGTATTGAATCCGACATCACCCTAAGCTATCGAAAAGAGTTTGAAACAAAAGGCAGAAATCTAACGGTAGATCTTTTCGTATCGACTGGAGATGAAATATCGAACTCAGACCAAACAAAAGACTTCTATAACAATATCTACACCTTACCTGCATTGGAAAAGACCGAAACCCTTAGCCCAGGCTTGTCCTACACCTTGCAATCTGATTATGTAACCCCTATTGGCAATGGAGGCCGGCTTGAGACAGGAGTTAAAGCCGACATAAAAAACCCTACGAATGATTATTCTATATGGAATTATAACTACACAACGAACATTTGGGATTTAGACACCCAATACTCCAACGATTTCGATTACAAGTTGCAGGTATATTCAGCCTATGCTAGTTATTCCAACACCTTGGGTAAACTTGCCTACACAACAGGAATAAGAGTTGAGGAAAGCCATTCTGAATCGAAGCAAAAGACAACTGATCAAAACTACAAGAAAAATTTAATCAGCTATTTCCCTTCGCTTCACCTCAAATATACGATAGTTGAGAATCACGATTTAAGTTTGAGTTACAGCCGAAGAATTAACCGGCCACGCAGCAGGGTATTAAATCCATTTACCATAAAGCAAGATCAAGAGAACATAAGCTATGGCAACCCAACAATCAACCCCGAATATGTAAACTCCTACGAAATTGGCTATGGTTTTCAGAAGAACAAAACAAACGTAACCACAACCTTCTTTTACCGCCAAACCGACGATGTAATTGCCCAACAGGTTAGCCTAAATAATGGCATTTACGAAACCACCTATGATAACCTCAATAAATCGGTGAACTATGGGTTTGAGACAGTCGCCTCTTCCCCTCTATTCAAATGGTGGCGGGTAAACGCAAGTTACAGCTACTTCCATGCCGAAATTGACGGAGCTGGAGTTACTTCCGACGCCAAGAGTTCCAACAGTTGGACAACAAAGGCAAGCAGTTCAATAACCCTTCCATTCAAAATTGAGTTCCAACAAAGTTTCAACTACCGATCACCTATCGTTACCAGCGGCACTGGCGGACATGGATTTTCGGCTGGCGGACAAGGAAAAATGAAGGAGATGTGGTCGATGGATATGGGTCTTAAAAAAGATATAATGAAAGGAAAGGGATCATTATCCTTGCGGATAAGCGATATTTTCAAAACAACCACCTACTACTCGACCACCTACGGTACCAACTTCGAGCGCAGCTACGAACGGGGTCGCGATAGCCAAATGATCTTTGTTGGGTTCACCTATAAAATCAATGATTATCGACGATCTTCCAAAAAACAAAGTGACACTAACGATAATACCATGGATGATTTTCAGTAATACAACTGATTAAAATCAAGAAAAGCCTCATCCTAAAAAGTTGAGGCTTTTCGTTTTAAAATACAAACTTTCAACAGCATCATATCGAAACAGTTAGAGATTAGTATTACAATAGATTACCCACTATCTACTTTAACTCTGTTTTTGGATTCCTAGTTGAAGTGACAATAAAAGGGACTGGTGTATCTCTCAATCTTTTTCAGAATCTAAGATGTAGGTTCATGTGCAAAAAGGGCATTAGGAAGCGCCCTACTGCCCTTTTAATTGTACAGACAAAACTACTATTCCTTGACAGTAGGTTCGTTTTTATGTGCATTATTCACTTTGATATTTCTACCTGAAACTAAAGAGTCATTTAACTTCTCAATTGCCAGTGCCGCCTCGCTATCGTCGCCCATCTCAACAAATCCATATCCCTTCGATCGTCTGGTTTGCTTATCAATGACCAACTTTGCACTAACTACACTTGGGTAATCAGAAAAGACCTGTTTGAGATCATCTTCCTTAAAGTTATAAGGGATGTTTCCTACGTAAATAACCATACACTAAGAGTTGTTAAATGAAACATTAAATAAAGATAATACAAACAACGATGCATGTCAATAAAAAAAGCACCCCAAAGGAGTGCTTTTTGAATAATTTTGACGAAAACTGACTATGCAAGAGTAGCTACCATGATAGCTTTAATCGTATGCATCCTATTTTCGGCCTCGTCGAACACAATAGAAGCATTCGATTCAAAAACCTCATCGGTTACTTCCATTTCGGATAAGCCAAACTTCTTGAACATCTCTTCACCCACAGCAGTCTCTCTATTGTGGAATGCAGGTAGGCAGTGCATAAACTTAACGTTAGGATTTCCGGTTGCATCCATAGCAGCCTTGTTCACTTGGTAAGGTTTAAGCAATTTCACGCGCTCTTCCCAAACGCTATCTGGCTCGCCCATGGAAACCCATACGTCGGTATAGAGAAAATCACAGCCCTTAACACCTTCTTTAACGTCTTCAGTCAAAGTGATCTTAGCACCGGTTTGCTTAGCAATTTCACGGCATTGAGCTACTAAATCTTCCGTTGGCCAGCATGCCTTAGGAGCAGCAGCACGGAAATCCATACCCATTTTCACCGCGCCTACCATAAGAGAGTTACCCATATTGTTCTTGGCATCGCCGAGGTAGCAAAAAGCCACCTTATTCAAAGGCTTATCGGTATGCTCACGCATGGTAAGGAAATCGGCAAGAATCTGAGTAGGGTGAAATTCGGTGGTTAAACCGTTCCACACAGGAACCCCTGCATATTCGCCAAGGGTCTCAACAATTTCTTGTGAGTAACCGCGGTATTCAATACCATCATACATACGACCTAGAACCCGAGCGGTGTCCTTCATCGATTCCTTTTTCCCAATTTGGGAACCAGAAGGACCAAGATAAGTAACGTGTGCACCCTGATCGAGAGCACCCACTTCAAAAGCACAGCGAGTACGAGTAGAATCCTTCTCGAAAAGAAGAACAATATTCTTACCCTTAAGCATTTGCCTTTCGGTGCCAGCATACTTTGCGGCCTTAAGATCGGCAGCAAGGTTCAGCATGAAATCAATTTCCTTAGGAGTGAAATCGAGCAACTTTAAAAAGTTACGATTCTTTAAATTAAACGCCATAGCAGCTATTTTTTAGTGTTATAATTTTAAGCGAAATTAAGGAAATTAATCCTCATATTCGAGAGTAATCTTGGTTCCGAAAGATTTATCTGAAAGTTTGGTGGCCTCAGTAATTACACTCTTATGCCCACCTTGTTCAACAAACGAAAGGCAAGCTTTAATCTTTGGAGACATATTCCCCTCGCCAAACATTCCATCAGCAAGGTATTGATCGGTATCTACCTTGTTAAGGAACTCGAGCTTTTTCTCGTTTGGTTTCTTGTAGTTAATGTAAACGTAAGGCACATCGGTAAGGATATAAAACTCATCAGCCTTAATACGATTAGCCAGCAGTGAGCATGCAGAATCTTTATCAATTACCGCTTCCATGGGACGAACATCGCCCACCTCGTCGATATAAACAGGAACACCACCACCACCGGCAGCAATGACAATTACCCCTTCGCGAGCAAGTTCTTCAACGATACGCTCATTCATAATTCGCATTGGCTTCGGTGAAGCAACCACCCGGCGCCAACCTGTCCCGGTATCCTTTACTTCCTCCTTGAAAACCCAGCCTTTTTCTTTCGCAAGCACATCGGCCTGTTCCTTAGTATAACTTTTACCAACGCGCTTGGTTGGATTGTTAAAGGCAGGATCATTCTTATCCACCACCACAGAGGTTACAAGACAAACAACTTCCTTTTGGATCCCATGCTTGTGAAGCACGTTACGAAGCATACGCTCAATCATGTATCCAATACCACCCTGAGAATCGGCAACACAAACATCCAACGGCATTTGAGGAATACCATAATTTTGCTCACCTGCATCATTGCGCATTAGGATATTTCCAACCTGTGGACCATTTCCATGGCCAATTACTAGGCTATATCCCTCCTTGATGAGATACACTAAATTTTCGAGTGTGTCCGAAGTGTTTTGCTCCTGCTCATCAATAGTACCTGCCTGATTTCCACGGAGCAGCGCATTTCCACCTAACGCCACAACAGCTAACTTATTCATATACAGTATTTTGATTTATTGACATGAAAGTAACAAATCTAAAAATTGTTTTCCAATTAACAAATACTCCTAAGCGATAACAAATGCGAACCACTTTCTTACAGGTCAAATGTACGAATCAATAAAACCAATAAAAAAAACGTGAAATACTTGTCTAGGTTAGTGACAGCTGCAAAAGATTTTCTTAAATTGCAGAAAAATACTGCATGCAACTTCGCCAAACATTACTTAGCATCTGTTTTATAACAGGTATAATTCTTACAGGATGCAACCCTACCATATCACTCAAAGATGAGGGAACCATCGTTTACGATATTGTATACGCAAAAGAGCGTCAAAACAAAGTTTCGGACAAAACGCTTCCGACTAAAATGATAATAAAATACAAAAAGAATAAGTTGCTTAACCAAATTGAGGGCATGGGAGGAATGGTTACTCTTACCTATATTCAAGATAAGGACCTCAACCGAAGCCATTACTTAGTGAAATTGCTCAACAAAAAACTATACTATACCGACAGTCTTGGGGAGATAAGCACTAACTTCATGTATGCAAACTCATCCGGAATAATCATTACTCCAAGCCATGAGAAACGGGAAATACTAGGATATCTCTGTAACTCTGCAACAATTCAGGTTGGAGACTCAGGAACAACAAAGTTCAATATTTTCTATACGAGCGAAATTGGCCAACCCAATCCAAATCAAGACACTCCCTTCGAGCCAATAAAAGGAATTATGCTCGAATTTGGAATGATTCTTTCGAAGGTTCATGTAAATTTAGTGGCTAGTTCAATCGAACCGGGTAACGTTGAACCCTCTGAATTCAACATACCAACAGATTACAAGCGAATGGATAAGGAGACGCTCCTTGAAGTGTTCAAACTGTTTAACCAATAGATTTTTGAATCGTTAACAAATTATCTATTCGGTTTTCCCATATTTTACTTAGCTTTGCATGTTACAATGCAAATCGTTAAGAACACCCTAATTGTTTAGGAGCAAATTAAATGGGAACTAAAAGCAAATCACAAGAGCAAACAGAGAATAGAACAGGATTCTTCCACGACGAGCGTGTTTGGTTTATTTCGGGCATGTTCGCCTGTCTGTTTTCAATATACCTTTCACTGGCCCTTATCTCCTTCATTTTCACCTGGCAGACTGACCAAAGTTTTGAGTGGCAGAATGTTTTTTCCGCATCAAGCGTTAGCGTTGATAACTGGGGAGGCAAGATTGGTGCCTTTTTTGCGAATATGCTCATCAGTGATGGCTTTGGAATTGGTGCTTTTGTCATCCCACTTATCCTTGGTTTGGGTGGCCTTCGATTGATGAAACTTCGCCCCTACCCATTCCGAAAAGCAAGTAGAACCTTACTCATTACGGCGATACTAACATCGCTAACCCTTGGATACCTCTTTGGATCGGCACAAGGGTTATTTGGGAATGGTCTCGGAGGCGCTCATGGAGTATTTATGGCTCAGTGGATGAATAGCCTAATGGGGAAATTCGGAACAGGTCTATTCCTGTTCTTTGCCGCGGCAACCTTCTTGACATTTACCACAAAGAACACATTCCACTGGCTCAACTTTGGTGTAGGAGCAGTGCATACAATGCTCAAAAAAGACGAAACCGCAACCAAGACAGCAGAGGAAGCAGAATGGGAGGCCAATGGAAATGAAGATGGAAAACCAAATACAATTTCTAAAATTCAAGAAATAGAAACTCCGACGACACCAAAAACCAACATTAAAAGACCCGCCGAAGTTATATTCGAAACGAACATAGACAAAACGGAAAAATCCAATATTATAAGTCCAGATGAAGAAGTTGGCAACAACATTACTGACGCATCAGTAATCGAGGCAGCCATAATGCCTAATGATCATCAAGCAGATGAGAATACAAATGATGAATTTGTCGATAATAGTGGGGAGATACAACTCACCGTTGAGAAAATTGCCGAAGAAGACCAAGTAGAAATCGCCCATAGCGATCAAGATTTTTACGACCCCACCCTTGATCTTTCTGGTTATCAACGACCTCCAGTTGAGTTGCTAGAAGAATGGAAGAATCCAGAACTTACAGTTTCTAACGACGAGTTGATTTCCAACAAAAACAAAATTGTGGAAACGCTTGCCAACTATAAGATTCAAATCGACAAGATCAAAGCAACCATTGGTCCAACTGTTACTCTCTACGAGATAGTACCCGCCCCAGGAGTTCGCATCTCAAAAATAAAGAATTTGGAAGACGATATTGCGCTAAGCCTTGCTGCCTTAGGCATTCGTATTATTGCCCCAATCCCAGGAAAAGGGACAATTGGAATAGAAGTTCCAAACCTTAATCCCGAGGTGGTTTCCATGCTTTCTATTATTAAATCGGCAAAGTTTCAGGAATCGAAATATGATCTACCGCTTGCTCTCGGGAAAACCATTAGCAACGAAACCTTTATGCTTGACCTCACCAAAATGCCTCACCTTTTGGTGGCAGGTGCAACTGGTCAAGGTAAATCAGTGGGATTAAACGCTATGCTGGCGAGTTTGCTCTACAAAAAACACCCCTCCCAGCTTAAATTCGTGTTGGTCGACCCAAAAAAGGTTGAGTTGACATTATACTCCAAGATTGAGCGTCACTTCTTGGCAAAGCTTCCCGATTCAGAGGAACCAATTATAACAGACACCCAAAAGGTAATCTATACGCTCAACTCCCTCTGCAATGAGATGGATAGCCGCTACGACTTGCTTAAGTTGGCGCACGTTAGAAACATTAAGGAATACAACGAAAAATTTGTCTCCCGTAGGTTAAGCCCAACAAAAGGACATAAATTCCTGCCATACATCGTGGTGGTAATTGATGAGTTTGCCGACCTTATAATGACCGCAGGCAGAGAAATCGAGACACCTATTGCGCGGATCGCCCAGCTGGCAAGAGCCATTGGTATCCATTTGATTATTGCCACACAACGCCCTACCACCAACATTATCACAGGCGTTATTAAAGCAAACTTCCCTGCCCGTATTGCATTTAGGGTATCCTCCATGATCGATTCAAGAACTATTCTTGACTGCCCTGGAGCAAATCAACTTATTGGACGCGGAGACATGCTGGTTTCTACTGGTAACGACATCATCCGCGTGCAATGTGCATTTGTTGACACGCCCGAAATCGAAAGAATTACCGATTTTATTGGAAACCAAAGAGGTTACTCCTCGGCCTTCCTTCTGCCAGAGTATAAAGGTGACGAAACAATAGAAGGCAACGAAGTTGACCTCTCGAAAAAAGATGATCTTTTCGAAGAAGCAGCTCGGGTTATCGTAATGAACCAGCAGGGATCAACATCCATGATTCAAAGAAAATTCTCTATTGGTTACAATCGAGCAGGAAGGATAATTGACCAACTCGAAGCTGCGGGTATCGTGGGCTCCTTCGAGGGAAGTAAAGCTCGACAAGTTTTGATTACCGATGAAATATCACTCGAACACATCCTCAATAATCTCAATAACAAATAATTAAACTATATAATATGAAAAAACTGCTTTTTTTAGCTCTACTGATGCTCCCTGCGTTGGCATTTTCGCAAAAAGACCAACGAGCAAAGGAAATTCTCGATGATTTTTCGAAAAAGACGAAGGATTACAAAACATTATACTGTGAATTTTCCTTCACGCTCGAAAATACACAGGAGAATATCAAAGACACCCAAAAAGGGAAAATCACCATTAAAGGAAAGAAATACCTTCTCGACCTGATGGGCACCGAGATATACTTCAATGGAAAAACCAAATGGACATTCCTAAAGGAAGCAAACGAGGTGAACATCCTTGAACCAAAGGAAGGCGATGGTGGCTTCCTCGACAATCCATCTCGGTTATTTACCATTTACGACCGCGAATTCAAATACAAATTTAAGGAGGAGTCTACAGTAAACAAGACACCTGTTTATGTAATCGACCTCTACCCTAAAAAAGTAGGTGTATCATACACCATTGTTCGATTCTCTTTCAACAAGACAACATTAGAGCCGGTGCAGATTAAGTATTTCAGCAAGGACGGCAACCGCTACACCCTCGACATAAAGGCGCTTACGCCAAACAAAGAAGTGGATGAGAATCTCTTTTCCTTTTCACCCGCAAAGCATGCTGGAGTTTCAGTTAACGACTTACGATAGAGTTCGTCCTAAAATCGTGGATTAAACATCTATTTATAGTTTAGCCTATTTCAAAATGGGTTATAAAAAAAGAGAGCGGTTAGGACCGCTCTCTTTTTTATTGTGGATACACTACTCTTACGTGGTACATATTCAGTAATTTCTTCTTAAAAACGGTCTTTATAGTGGTTATATCTTTAAAGGTTATATTGGCTTCATTAAACTGATCTTCCATTTGCTGAAAATTCACAATACTTTCGACCAACTCATCGATTGTCTCCGGTGAAACAACAGATAAGCTGCGCGATGAAGCTTCAACAGCATCCGCCATCATAAGAACTACAGTCTCTTTAGTCGTTGGTCGGGGGCCAGGATAGTTAAATGCACTTGCCAGCTTGCCATCAGGATACTTATTCCTATAGAGTCGATAAAAATATTGAACCTTCGAAGTACCATGATGGGTGCGGATAAAGTCGATAATGGGATCAGGAAGTTTATATTTTCTTCCAATAGTAACGCCATCGGCAACATGTCGAATTATGAGACTGGCACTCTCTTCAAACTCGAGGTTGTGGTGAGGATTAAACTCCGATACCTGATTCTCAATGAAATACATAGGATTATTTAACTTTCCGATATCGTGGTAAAGACCTCCTAGTTTTGCGAGCAACGGATTGCCCCCAATTTGAAAAACGGCAGCCTCGGCAAGGGTTGAGACTTGAAGGGAGTGCTGAAAGGTTCCGGGAGCCTCTTCGGCCAAACGGCGCAAGAGCGCCTGGTTATGATCGGACAATTCAATAAGCGTGGTATCCGATAAAAAACCAAAGATCTTTTCGAAAAGATAAACCAGCTGGTAAGACACTAAGATCAAAAATGCATTGCCCGCAAACCAAACATAATCGAACCATGCTATGCCAGTAAAGCCACCTTGCTTTAAAACCGTAAGTGCAAAATAAATGGATGCATAAACGACAAAGACCAAGCCACTGGCTACAAATAATTTCCCTCTCCGATATGAATTGGTAAGGCTAAGAATGGCAACGACCCCAGCAATAAAATTAAGAAATACAAATTCGAAGGAGTTAGGTGCCTGGAAACCAATTAGCATTACGATTATCAAGTGAATAAACAACGCCAATCGGCTATCGTAAAACGTTCGAATAAAAATGGGAACAACAACGAAAGGAACAATGTAAAGGCTTATCCCATCGCTTTTTAGAACGAACGAAGATATTCCAATCATTGCCACTACTAAAAGAAGAATAAAAAGACACTTACGGAGCGATTCCAGTATTTCTTTTCGATAGTAGAAAAGGAATAGGTAAAGAATAAATACACACAATCCTGTAAGAAACGCATGGCCCATAACCAGAAGATAGCGCTTACCCGAAAATCCAAGACGCGCCTCATACTCCTTTTTTAACGATTCCAGAACCGAAAAATCATAGGCGCGAATAGGATCACCTTTCGAGATTATCCGAGTACCGCTTTGAATCATTCCTTTTGTTAGCGAGACAGAAGAGAGTATCTCCTCACGCATTTTATTACTAATTTTCTCGCTGTAGATAACATTCGGGCGAACCTCTTTGGTTAATCCTACTTCGGCAACAAAACTGACAGCATCTGCTCTGTTATAAAAAAAGTTTTTTGATAAAGAGTTAACAATTCGTTCAACGACATTATCTGCCGAATAGAGTTCCATTGAAAGGGTTTCGTCGGCGATTCCTCTGTGCAAAACAATTAATGGAACACTCCTTTGTCTCTCCCCAAGATATTGATTTAATTCAAGATTAGACACAACACCACGGTTGTAGCACCATTCAATCTCCTCATGAACGTAACTCAACAATAGTTTTTCTTTATCGGAACTGTTCGTAGCGGAATTACTCAATTCTTGACCCTTAAATGCGCTCCCCGTTTGCTGACGCATTTTGGAGAAAAAACCAGCAAATTTATCTTCCAATTTCCGCATCACTTCTGGGGCAACACTACTATCGTATTCAAAAAATGGCCGATACGCTTTAAAAAGCGAGGCCTTTTCTTCAATCAATTCAGTTTCATTCTTATAGATAGAGAAATCGAAAGGGGCAATGAGCGTTTCGTGCATCCACGGCCTACCCTTTTGAAATTCAAATCCAAATCGACCCTCCCTTGGAAGAATCAAGATTATAAAGACCGTTGCTGCAGCGAAAAGAAGAACCCGTAGAATTGGTCGGAGCGTATTTTTATTCAGCTTAATCATGAAAACTCTTTTTGTAAGTGGTAAATTTATTAACTTACCTGCATCCAACAAAACTAACAAATTTCAGCCGATAATGGGTCAATTTCCTTTCAAATATCAGATGGACAGCATTAAGGCAATTGCCTGCGAGGCTATTGTACCAATGCGCCATGAGGCAAACGAGCGCTCCGAAATGGTAACGCAGCTGCTTTGGGGTGAGCCAATTGAGGTTATCGAATCCAATGGCAACTGGGAATTGGTGCGATCAATGGTAGATGAATATCAGGGTTGGGTGAATCGAATCATGATCAAAGAATTGTCGAATGAGGAGTTCACAAGGCTAATTGATGCTTCCTTTACAATTGTGGCGAAAGACACGCTTTGCCTCTTCGATTCAAATACCCACCCAAACTTACTCCCTACTGGCTCCTTTTTTTACCACATCGATAGCAACAAAGCAAAAGCAGCAGAGGAGTTTAATAGAGTAATTCAACCAATTATAGAAAATAAGCCGGCTTGCCACTCGGTGGTGGACCGTGCGGAGGCATTTATTAACTCGCCTTACCTCTGGGGCGGTAAAACAACCTATGGAATAGACTGTTCCGGATTGGTTCAAATTGTTTTTCGAACGATTGGAACCTATTTGCCACGCGACGCATCACAACAGATGCAATACGGCACTACCATTAGTTTTATTAACGAGGCACTACCGGGAGACCTCGCATTCTTCGACAACGATGAGGGTAATATTATCCATGTTGGAATAATCACAGGAAATGGAAAAATAATCCACGCTTCGGGAAGAGTAAGAAAAGACAATATTGACCACCAAGGAATATACAATACAGAAAGTAAGAATTACTCTCACAAACTACGTATAATCAAACGATTATCGAAATTAAAAACTTTTTGGCTATGATACGTCACCAACTATTAGTCGTTTTTATTGCCATTGTGGCAATTGCCTTCATTATCTATCGACGTCATTTTCACGAGAAAAACGGTGAAGAGAAACCAGATGAAGAACAAGATAGACACAAGCCGTAACCTGCTATTTCCGATACGTTTGACTCAACTCATAACATTGAGTCCTGGTTCTTTCAAAAAATGAGTCATAAGACCCATTTATTTCTACTGTATCATTCCAGCACTAACAGTAACATTTGTGCCTTCATCTATTAAAATAAGGCTTCCGGTATTTCTATTGTCACGATAAGAGTCAAAGAAAATAGTCTTTGTCAACTTTAATTTTACCAGAGCAATATCATTCGGACCGATTATTTTGTCGGCATAATCCTTCTCCAGCGTGTTTATATTTACCTTATAAACCACCTCTTTTACAATACATCGCAAATCGGCACTGGTATGCTTCAACCCATATTTTCCGCCAACAATTAGGGGTAACTCGTTTAACCAGCATAGCATTACCTCCAAATCCTGCTGTTGTCGGGGCTTCTCACCTACCTTTACAATAATGTTTCCACGGCTAACATCTATATCATCCGCGAGACGAATAGAAACAGACATAGGTTGACGTGCCTCATCTAAAACATCCCCAGCAAAATCAATGGCAGCAATAGTGGAGGTTAGTCCAGTAGGCAATACAGCAACCTTATCGCCAACACGAAAAACTCCACCAGCAACCCTACCACCGTAACTTCTGTAATCGTGGAACTTATCGCTTTGCGGTCGTATTACATTTTGAACAGGAAACCGAGCCGCTTCGCTTAACTCCTCACGCACAACCTCAACTGTTTCGAGAAAAGCCAACAAAGGCTGGCCGGTGTACCATGGCATATTCGTGGATGGTTCTACCACGTTATCGCCATGCAATGCACTGATAGGAGTAAACCAGACTTGGCGCAACCCAATTTTTGTTGCGAGTATCTCTAAATCTTTTTTGATAGAATCGAAAATAGGCTGGCTATAATCTACCAAATCCATCTTGTTGATGCAAAACATAACCTGCGGAATGCCCAACATTGCGGCAATATACGAATGTCGAATGGTTTGCTCCAACACACCCTTACGTCCGTCGACAAGAATTAATGCAAGATTTGCGGTAGACGCTCCAGTCACCATATTCCTAGTATACTGAATATGCCCAGGAGTATCGGCAATTATAAACTTACGCTTAGGGGTAGCAAAGTAGCGGTAGGCAACATCAATCGTAATTCCTTGTTCACGCTCAGCACGTAAGCCATCGGTAAGTAAGGCCAAGTCAACATGATCGTCGCCACGCTTAACGCTAGCTAGCTGTATAGCCTCCAATTGATCTTCGAAGATTGCTTTGCTATCGTAAAGCAAACGACCAATCAAGGTGCTTTTTCCATCGTCTACGCTACCAGCAGTGGTAAAGCGTAACAATTCCATATCCAAATACCCACGAGTCGAACTATTGCTGCTATCTATGTTGGTAAACATCTGTTTTCAGTCTAAAAATAACCTTCTACTTTTCTATCTTCCATTGCTGCTTCCGACCGTTTATCATCAATACGAGATCCACGTTCGGTTACTCTGGTTGCAGCCACCTCCTCAATAATATCTTCCAACGAACTGGCCACCGACAACACGGCACCGGTACAGGTCATATCGCCGATGGTTCGAAACCGAACAACTCTCTTTTCAACCTTTTCGGTAGGCTTTAAAGGCATATATGGAGATGCAGAATAGATGACCCCATCCCTATCGAAAACCTCACGCTCGTGAGAGAAATAGATTGAAGGTAGCGCAATTTTCTCTAATAGAATATACTGCCAAACATCCATCTCGGTCCAGTTGCTAATTGGGAACACTCTGAAATGTTCGCCCATATTCTTTCGCCCATTGAATAGGTTCCATAATTCGGGCCGTTGATTTTTAGGATCCCACTGCCCAAACTCGTCCCGATGTGAAAAAAAACGCTCCTTTGCCCTTGCCTTCTCTTCGTCGCGACGCCCTCCGCCCATGGCGCAATCAATCTTAAGTGACTCTATTCCATCGAGAAGAGTTACAGTTTGCAACTTATTTCGGCTCGCATTAATTCCCGTCTCTTCCACCGATCGACCTTGATCAATAGAATCCTGAACCAACCTAACAATAAGCTTAACGCCAGTCTCTTCCACCAGTTTATCCCGAAAGTCCAACGTTTCCTGAAAATTATGGCCGGTATCGATATGCATAAGGGGAAAAGGCACTTTTGCAGGCCAAAAGGCCTTTTGAGCGAGATGAAACATTACAATAGAATCCTTACCACCAGAAAAAAGCATGGCTGGATTCTCGAACTGCGCCACCACTTCCCTAATCACAAAAATCGATTCGGCCTCAAGTTCGCGAAGATGATTCAAATGAAACTTACTCATAAAACTATGCTATCTTAATTCGGTCAATTACGGAGGTAAAAAGTTGATCAACACTCTGATCAACGGAACAACCCTCAGTGTTTAGTAACACATCTGGATGCAATGGAGCTTCAAATGGAGCATCAATTCCAGTAAAATCTTTCAACTCGCCTGCACGTGCCTTATGGTAGAGTCCTTTAACATCTCTACCTTCGCAAATACGAAGAGAAGTGCTCACGTAAACCTCGTAAAAATCGAAGGAACCAATAATTTGTCGTGCATTTTCGCGCATCTCGATTTCGGGACTAACAAAGCAGCAGATTGTAATAACGCCACATTGGGCAAAGAGTTTTGCCGTCTCGGCAATTCTGCGAATATTCTCATATCGATCCTCAACAGAGAAACCAAGATTAGAATTAAGTCCCGAACGAATGTTATCCCCATCGAGAACTTGCGTTAAGAATCCAAGTTCATGCAGTCTTTTCTCAAACTGGAGGGCTATTGTTGTTTTTCCACTCCCAGACAAGCCGGTAAGCCAGAGCACAACACCATGCTGATTAAGCTGTTCCTCTTTCTGTTTACGAGAGAGCATTTTATCGAAAATCGGAAAGAGATTCTCTACCATTCCCATAGGTTTTAGTGGGGTAAAGGTAGTAAAAGGTTAGGGCAAAAAAAAGAGGCTGCCGAAGCAGCCTCTAAATATTAGTTTAACAGAATACGATTACTGAGAACCGCCACCTGCCCACCATACTTTATGCTTGTGGTCATCGCCACCCATTGCTGTAGCAGCAGCTTCAACATTGGATCTATTTAGCACATACTCAGAAATACCGTATTTGAAACGAGCCACGATATCGTTACCAGATTCTTTACCATTAACAGGAGTGAATAAAATATTATTTCCTCCAACAACGGCAGTAACTTCACCTGGTTTTACAATAGATTTAGGAAAGCCCGTTCTACGATACTCAGACCAAGCCTCATAAGGCTGATTGTAAAGGTGAATGTACTTCTGTGTAATAACAAGTTCTGCACGTTGAGCATCAGTAGTAGCAGCATCATACTTAGCAAGAACAGAAGCAACATACGCTAGATCTGTAATACCAAGCTTTGCTAACGAAGCCTCAACACCTGCTTGAAATCTTGCTCTACTCCAACCTTCTACCTCACAAGCCATAAAACTTACAGTTGCAAAATCTAAATAAGTTGCAGAGAAATCAGGTTGCAAATTGTAAGGCAGCAAACTGAGGGTATACGAAGGACGCAAATTAATTACAGAATTTGCAGTAACATATTGCTTTGTTTCTGCATCGCTCATTCCGTATGGTATTCCGACTCTTGTAGCATTACTAGCCCAAGGACCGCGATAAACAGCCAAACGCGGGTCTACAATTCCATTAAGCGGATTAACAAAACCCTTGGCTGCATCATCTAAACCTTTCATTAGGTTTACAAACTGCTTTGTAAGAGTAAAGTCGTTTCTTTTATTAACAATAAAGCCATTGTATACAGGGGCTTCATTGGGTTCGCCTGCTCCCGCAAACTGAACAATTGCATCATCAGCATTGGAAGTAAACACACCATCGGCAATAGCATCTAATGCAATAGGCATATACTTAGCTGAATTTACTTTTGATGCACGTAAGGCAAGTCTTAAGCGAAGTGAGTTGGCAAACTTAATCCACTGATCCACATCACCTCCATAAAGGATATCGCCAGTTGCCCAACCATTTGATCCCTGCAAAGCAGTTGCAGCTGCAGTTAACTTAGCAATAAGATCATCGTAGATATCTTGCTGAGCATCAAACTTTGGAGTTGGATACTTATCTGGTTGAAGAGCCTGAGAATAAGGCACGTCGCCAAAAGCATCGGTTAATAACTGAAAACCCCAAGCCTTCATAATCTCAGCAGTAGCAATTTGCATAGCATTATCGCCATAAATACTAAAAGCATCCTTGGTAGCAGGATCAGTATTCAAGCCAATAATTGCCTGATAATTATACATCCAGATGTACATGTTACGAAAGAAGCCATCCATTGTAGCTTCTCTAAAAGAGTAACGATCCTCCGAAGTATAGTTTCTTTGCGACCATTGCTGACAAGCCAAAGAGGCTTGACGACCACTATACCAAACGTCGTTTACAAAGTAAGCAATGTGGCGTTGGGCATAAGTCATTATATACGGAGTGGGAGCACTCTTCGTATTATTTGGATTGGTGTTGATTTTCTCAAAATCCTTCTCGCAGCCAACTACAGTTAATAAACTTAGAAGTGCAAGACCACCAACATATTTTGTTAATGATTTCATATGTTTCTGTCTTTTAGGATTACTTAGAAATTAAAGTTTATACCAAAACCGATTGTATAAACACTTGGAATATATCCACCTTCAACACCTTGAGCATTTGAACCTGCCATTTGCATGTACTCAGGATCAAAGTGTTGTGATGCTCTACCCCAAGTTGCAAGGTTACGACCATAAGCAGATACTCTTAGCCCTTTAATAGGACCAGTGAAGCGACCGGGAACAGTATATCCAAAACGAACTTCGCGAAGTTTTACGAAATTGGTACTGAAGATATTTTGTTTATCTGGTCCATCGTAGTGATGTTGAGCCCAATCTTTACCATCTAACCTAGTAGTATTTACAACCGGAGTAGCAGAAGGAGCACCAGTAGCATCGGTATAAGAAACAAGCTTAGCAATTGGATCGTAAGTTCCATAAACACCATCGAGCAATACACCACCATTAATAGCAATGTCCTCGCGAATGTTTACACCAAACTCATTAGTTTTAGCAGACTCTTCCATAATACCAGAATACATACCCCACATATAAGATGTGTAATACATATTACCACCACGTTGCATATCCACTAAAACGCTCACATCAAAACCTTTGTATGTAAAGGTATTGGTTATACCACCAGTAAGGTTTGGAGTTGCATTAGCCAATGGTTTAATTTCGGAAGCGAGGTAGTTTCCACCAGGGCTAATTACCTTATTTCCTTGAGCATCCATAACGAAATCGGTTCCATAAATAATTGGGTAACTATATCCTTTGAATGCACCTACCTGAACCTTAAATGGAGCATTTCCTAAAGCCAAATACTCCAACGATGGGTCGATTTCAACAACCTCATTATTAAGAATACCAGCATTTATCATAATATCCCATTGGAAACCAGCAACCTTAACAGGGGTTAATGAGAAACTTAAATCCCAACCCTTATTAACCATCTTACCAGTATTGATATTGAATGCACCAAAACCAGTAGTACCCGAAACACGTGCAGGGATAATTTGGTCGACAGTTTCTTTATAGTAGTAAGAAACATCTAATCCAAAACGGTTATCCAAAAATTTCATTTCCGTTCCAATTTCCCAAGAATTAGTCTTTTCAGGCTTTAGTTCAAAGTTAGGACGCGTTGTAGGCAAGGAATACCTTGGATTATCACCAAAAGAAGCACCAGCTGCATAATAATTCTCGAGGTTATAAGGTTGTGTGTCATTACCCACTTGAGCAATACCTGCACGAACCTTTGCAAAAGTAACAAACCCGAGATCTTTAACAGCAGAAAGTTCAGAAAGAACAAAACTTAAGTTTACAGAAGGATAAAAATAAGAGTTCAGTCCTGATGGAAGAGTGGAAGACCAGTCATTACGAGCCGTTAGCTCTAGGTAAACTAAACGATCGTAATCCATCGTAAAGTTTCCATAAACACTATTGATTCGTTTCCAGGATTTATAGTCATAAGAGGTAGCCTTGGTCGCAGAATTAGATAAATTGTAAAGTTCAGGAACAACAAGTCCACCAATAGTTACACCACCACTTCTCCATTTTTGACTATCCATGCGGTTAGCACCAATGATTGCGTTCAACCCAATTTTGTCATCCATAACTCGCTTATCTAGAGTAAAGTAGAACTCAGAGTTAACTTCAGACATTGAGCGAGTATCGAGTAGATATTCAGAAGTAGCCTGAG
The DNA here is from genome assembly GCF_900096565.1 of Williamwhitmania taraxaci. Lineage (NCBI taxonomy): Bacteria > Pseudomonadati > Bacteroidota > Bacteroidia > Bacteroidales > Williamwhitmaniaceae > Williamwhitmania > Williamwhitmania taraxaci. The sequence continues at coordinate 61,199 of NZ_FMYP01000010.1, read as the reverse complement.
AACCAACAGCCATACGCTCTTGCATGTTAAAAGTATAGTAATCAGCACCAACACGGCCTGTCAACTTTAACCAAGGTAAGAACTTAATATGCACTCCAGCATTCCCGTAAAAACGGTCACGACGGTCAGTTTCGTAGTTCTTGTAACGGCTCCAATATGGGTTATCGGTATAGTTTACTGCACCGTCATTCCAAGCAGTTCTATTCCATGGACGTTGAGTTCCATCAGGATTTTGCCAAGCCTCAAGATCCTTATAGTCAATAGAGGTGTGAATCCATTGCCACATTTTTTGAACTGGGTTCCTATCGCCATAACCAGTTTCTGGACGACCTACAGCGTCGTTCACAACATAGTTAGCATTAGCCCAACCTTCAACAGACTTATGAAGCTTATGAGTTACATTAAAACTCAAAGTATTCCTTTTAAGTTCACTTTTTGCATAATTACCAGTAGAGTTCATGTTGGTGTATGACAACCTAAATGTGCTATTCTGGTCACCTGCCGTCATTGATACGTTGTTGGTATTGGTAACGGCAGTTTTAAAGAAATAATTGTAGTCGTTTTTAGGATAAAGCCATGGTTTTTCAACCAAATAATTTTCAGTATCCCAAGAGTCGAACGCATTAAATGGCAGATACTTAATATTTGCATCATATTTTGGCCCCCAACTTTCGTCAGTTGCATAGTCAACAATATTATAAGTTTTACCACCTATAGCAACTTGATCAAATCCATCAGTTCCACCAAGGATACTACCTCCACCATATTCCTTTTGATACTGAGGAATAATAGAGATTTTATCTAGCGTGAGACTAGAATTAACAGAAACACCAATGGTCTTTTTCTCTTCGTTCTTTGATTTCTTTGTTGTAATCATTACAACACCGTTAGCCGCACGAGAACCATAAAGAGCAGAAGCACTAGCTCCCTTAAGAACAGAAACAGACTCGATGTCGTCTGGATTAATGTCTTGAGCTAAGTTACCAAAGTCGTAACCGCCACCTCCAGTTGCTCCATAAGAAAAGTCGGAGTTATCCAAAGGAATACCGTCAATTACAAATAGAGGTTGGTTTGAGCCAGTGAAAGATGTGTTACCGCGAATATTAATTTTTGCACCGCCGCCCATTTGGCCAGAAGCAGTACTAATTTGCACACCAGCAAGACGTCCAGTGAGCGAACTTACAACGTTGGTTGACCTTACCTTTGTAAGATCATCACCTTGTACATCTTGAACGGCATAACCTAGAGCCTTCTTTGCCCGAGAAATACCGAGAGCTGTAACAACAACTTCTTCAACCTTTAATGATTCGGTTTCAAGAATTACATTAACAATTGTGCGGTCACCAACAACAGTTTCTTGTTGTTTGTAACCAACGAATCTAAATACTAGTGTTCCAGAACCGTCTGGCACTGTAATACTAAATTTACCATCCATGTCGGTAGTTCCACCCGAAGTGGTTCCTTTTACTTGGATAGAAACGCCAGGAAGTGCTTTCCCATCGTCAGAACCTGTAACAGTTCCAGTAACTTGCCTCTGTTGTGCTTGCACGAAGAGCGTAACAAGCATCAGCAAGGCAAGAAGAGCTGATAATCGTTTCATAGATTAAGTTTTAGGTTTGTATTAAGGCAATTTTCACACGTCCAATTTAGTTATTCGAGGTTACTATATCAACTATTTTTTAAGAATTTTTAGCTTAAACAAGAAATAAATAACAAAAAAAAAAGGAGAGAGCCTTTAAGCCCTCTCCTTTAAATTATTTATTACGTTAATTATCAGTATATTTTCACCTAATCTTACCTTCGACTATTGCCAATATCTCCTCTTCAAGTATTATGGTCTTTTCTAAAATATTTTGACCACTGGCGAGGATTTTGTCGACATATGCCTTGTCATCGAGGCTTGCGGAGTTGATTTTTACGTTCAGAAATGCTCCAAAAACGCCCGATCGAGCGGCAAGTGCTCCTACCCCTGCATCGGTAACCGAGTTTGGATTACCAAATTCAGCCATGGCCTTCATTACCTCCATCGACTCGTAGCAGAGTTCCATAACCTTATATGGCACCTCAATTGCATAGCGGGTTGCCGCCTGAATGGCTGTTTTGCGCGACGCCTTCTCCTGATCAGTTTTCTTTGGCAATGAAAAAGCATCCATTATCTTATTAAAGGCGTTGGTATCTTCATCCACATAGTGCAAAAGAGTATCCATATAATACTTGCCCTTATCGGCCCATACGGAGAACTCTTCCCAACGCTCATCCCATCCAGCTTTGTGCGACGAAAGATTTGCCACCATAGTACCTAAACCAGCTCCCATAGCACCCATATATGCAGCAATAGATCCACCACCAGGTGCAGGCGACTCAGAAGCAGTTTCGTTGGCAAAGGCAACCAGATTCATATCGATGAGTTTCTTTTTGCCTCCATCCTCTAATATGTACTCGATGATCTTCTTCTTCGGGTCGAAAGCATAAAGCTCGTCCAATCCCATCGACTTTACAGCAATCTTAATGATCTCCTCATTCGATATACCTGTAGAGCGACTTTGTTTTTTGAGGAAGTATTTACCTGCCTCCAAAATAGCACTGAGGGGCACTAATCCCACTATCTCCGTTCCCGTTACCCGAATACCGCGAGCATCGGCCTTACGGCACACCTCGTCGAAGGCAATATGAAGCGGTGTTTGAATAATATCAGTAATATTCATGGAGACCTGAGCAACACCATACTCATCGATAAACCAACCAATGGCTTTGGTTCCGGGCAGTGTACCTGGCGCGTAAACCTCATTGCCCTTATCATCCAGTTTCTTCTTTCCGGCCTCAAGAACAGGACGTCCTTTCTCCCGAACATCGAAAGCAATTGCATTGGCACGACGCGTAGAGGTCGTATTTAGGTTGAAATTTACCGCAATAAGGAAATTTCGAGCCCCCACCGCAATTGCACCGGTTCTTGGAACAAATTTAGCCGGACCAAAATCAGGCTTCCACTCGGGTTTGGACAACTTATCGGCCAACCCTTCATACTCACCTGATCTACAATATGCCAAATTCTTCCGCGGAGCGGATAAGGCGGCACTCTCGTAGCAATAAACAGGGAACTGAAGTTCTTTTCCAATCCGCTCGGCAAGTTTGTGCGCGTAGATCACCGTTTCCTCCATGGTAATATTAGCTACCGGCACAAGAGGACAAACATCGGTGGCACCGAAGCGTGGGTGCGCTCCTTTATGCTTGCTCATATCAATAAGCTCACTCGCCTTCTTCACAGCTCGAAAAGCAGCCTCAATAACCTCATCGGGAGTTCCCACGAAGGTTACCACGGTACGGTTCGTGGCTTGGCCGGGATCCACGTCGATGAGTTTTACGCCATCAACGGCTTCAATTTCGTTCGTGATCTGCTTAATGATATTCATGTCGACCCCTTCGGAGAAGTTGGGGACGCATTCGATTAATTTCTTTTCCATGTTAGTATAGTGGTTTATTGTTTTGAAAAAACACTCTTTATTATATCCGTAACCCTTGCCGCTGGATCTTTTCTAATCTTTAACTCCTCTTTGGCAATCAGAATAAATAGACCGGAAATAGCCTTTTCGGTAACATACATTTCAAGGTCCGGATCGACCTTTCCACCACCTGAAAAAAGCGAAGTCTTATTATACGTAGTAACCAACGGCTTCCAATAACGGGCAACATTTACTTTCTTTATTGCCGCCGAAACGATAGGCTTAAAACTGACTTCGAGTTGGGCTGTAGTTTTATCCTTTAAATATAAGGTAGCGGCACTACCATCTCCTTTAAGAATCCCCATTGCATCTTGAATGGTCATATCTTGAATTGCCTTAATAAGTATGGGTGCAGCACTCTTTGCTGCCTCCTCCGCTGCACGATTCAAGGATTTCACAAATGCATCGACATCCTTTTTTCGACCAATCTTCTCTAGAGTATTCTTAACCTTAATTGCCTCGTTGGGAAAAGGAATAAACACCTCTTGGTTACGATAGAAGCCATCAACGGATGAAGCGGAAATAACCGAATTGTCGGCGCCCACTCTAAGGGCATCCTTTAATCCACGGACTACCTCCTCGCTCGTTAACGAGGTAGGTTTTAGAGTTGGAATTGGAATCTGTAGTTCCGGCCGTTTTGCCAATGCAACACAAGAAATGAAAAGCAACACGGAAACAGCAATCGATATCTTTCTCATATTAAAACCATTAAATCCTATTTAACATATACTCCATTTATCGTACAGACATCCCTACATTAGGATTACGCTATCACTTTTCCCTTCAATATAACCTTATCTATAAGTTTTGCGGTATAGGCGTAGGGCATAAACTCAATGGATGAGATTGGCTTTGTTATAAATAAGTTAGCAATTTTTCCACGTGCAATGCTTCCCACAATATCGCTAACCCCCATAGCATAAGCGGAATTGATGGTAGTTGCGTTAATCACCTCCTCGGGTGTCATTTTCATTTTAATACAACCGAGGGACATAACAAACTTCATATCACCAGAAGGCGATGATCCAGGGTTATAATCGGAGGCCAAGGCCACAGGCAAACCCGCATCAATCATTTTGCGGGCAGGTGGATATGCCATTCCGAGAAAAAATGCGGCTCCGGGCAGCAGTGTTGGCATAGTTTCCGAATTAAGCAAACACTTAATTTCGGCAGCACCAGTGAATTCTAGGTGATCGACTGAAAGGGCACTATACTTAACGCCAACCTGAATTCCACCAGAGTTTGCCAATTCATTTGCATGGATCTTTCCGCGCATGCCATGCTTGATACCAGCCATCAGCATTCGCTCTGTTTCTTCTTGAGTAAAAAATCCCTGATCGCAAAACACATCAATATAGTCCGCTAAATCGTCAGCAGCAACCATTGGTAACATTTCGTTGATGATAAGATCGACATACTCGCCTTGGCGTCCCTTGTAATCGGAAGGAACCGCATGTGCGCCCAAAAAAGTAGCCTTTATAATAATAGGTGTAGTTTCACGAATGCGCTTAATTACCCGAAGCATTTTCAACTCATCTTCCACAGAAAGCCCATACCCGCTCTTTATCTCCACGGCACCAGTTCCTAAACCGATTATCTCATGAATACGCTCCATCGCTTGGAAGTATAGTTCCTCCTCGCCTGTATCGTGAAGCAGCTTTGCAGAATTTAAAATACCACCACCCTTCTGGGCGATCTCCTCGTAACTCAAACCCTTTATCTTATCGACATACTCAATTTCCCTACTGCCAGCATAAACCAAATGGGTGTGTGAGTCGCAAAATGATGGAAAAACCATCTTGCCAGTAGCATCAATACGCTTGTCTATTTGAAGTCCTTGCTGTTGAGGTTTTTCCAACCTCTCCATAGGACCAAAATCCTCAATTACATCTCCCTTTATTATAAGGTATGCATTGTCGATGGTATTTAAAGTTGCCATATCTTTTCCGGCAACCAACAAACGTGGTTCTTCTTCTACTTGAACCAGCTTCTTGATGTTAAATATAAGTAATCTCATGGGCGTAGTGGTTTCCTTTTGGTTACGAAAATAGCTATTTAGTCTATAACAAAAGATGCCGTTAAGCAATCGTTTGCAAAATAGGATTAAGAACATAGCCATAAACGAGCGTAATACTTCACAGCCACAGAGTAGAGCCGTGTGGGCACCTGTTTAACAACAGAAAATAGATATGCTTGCAAACAACCATAATAGGATGGAAGCATGCATATTCGTAACGGTCACTGGCATCACAAGAAGGAATATTTTCTACTTTAGGCCTCGCAAAATGCTACTAATCCTAAACTCATGCATATTTTTTCAAGGCTTTTCAATAAAAGCAGTATCCCGGGAGAGAAGAAAAAACGCGAATTCCCACACACTTACGTTATTATCGTTGCGCTAATTGGGCTAGCAGGCATACTCTCTTGGGTAGTGCCGGGTGGCGAGTTTGCGCGAGAGACAAAGGTAGTAAACGGCATAGAGCGACAGGTAGTAGTTCCCGATTCGTTCCAAAAGGTAGAGAGCCAGCCTCAAACATGGCAAGTTTTCTCGTCCATTTTCCAAGGATTTAAGCGCACCCACGAAATAATTTTCTATATTTTAATGATTGGGGGTGCATTCTGGATGCTAAACGAAAGCAAGGCTCTTGATGCAGCTATCTTCTCGTTTCTTGGGTTTACCCGAAGACTTGAGCGCATACGCTTCATTAAGTTCTTAGGGGTCGACAATATCGTAATTTCCCTCATCATGCTCTGCTTTAGTTTTTTTGGAGCCGTAATAGGGATGAGCGAGGAGACCATTGCCTTCGTTGTTATTTTTGTTCCCCTTTCCATCAGCATGGGATACGATTCCATTGTAGGGGTTAGCCTTTGTTTCCTTGGTGCGGGCCTTGGTTTTGCCGGAGCACTCTTGAATCCGTTCACCATTGGCATTGCTCAAGGATTGGCAGGAATACAACTATTTTCTGGAATCGAGTATCGGCTATTTATCTGGTTCGTAATCAATTTTATTGGTATTGCCTACGTAATTCGCTATGCTAAAAAGATAAAGAAGAATCCAACCCTGTCGCCAGTTTACGCCGAGGATGAATACTGGAGAAAAAAGAGTGCCGAAGAGGTGAGCGGTGGGCACCAGAAACCCGGCATTCACGCATGGGCCATATTCATAATTCTATCGGGCGTACTTTTAGCATCCTCCTTCCTCTACCCAATCACCAACATGACGGTAGGAAGCAGCTCATTTAGTGCACCAATCATACCAGTGGTCACAGCAATTTGGATTCTCTCTGGTTTGATGGTTCTTCGGCATTCGGTTCAACTCTTCATTGTGAATATTCTCATGTTCACCATACTCTTTCTCGTTGTTGGGGTAATGGGTTATGGCTGGTATATTATGGAAATTGCCACGCTGTTTCTTGTTATGGGTCTTACTTCGGGAATTGCCATTGGAAAAAGCGCCAATCAGCTTGCAAAACTTTTCATTGAAGGGGCCAAGGATATTATGTCGGCAGCCATGGTTGTTGGATTAGCTAGCGCCATTGTTGTCGTCCTAGAGCAAGGAAAAATTATCGATTCCCTGCTTTACTACGCGGCTGGATCGATGGAAGGTTACGGCAAGTTGACCTCTCTGCTCATTATGTATATTTTTTATACGCTACTAAACCTTATTATTGCCTCTGGTTCGGCAAAAGCGGCACTCTCCATTCCTTTGATGGCGCAATTCTCCGATCTACTGGGCATATCACGCCAAGCAACCGTAACCGTTTATCAGGTTGGCGGTGGAATGACCAACTTGGCCTCCCCCACTTCGGGCGTTATGGTGGGCGTGCTCTCCATAGCACGAATCCCATACAACAAATGGTTGCGATGGTTCTTGCCGCTACTAATAATTCTAATTATTGTTGGTTTCTTACTTTTGATTCCAACAATTTACATGGCACTTCCCGGATTTTAACTAATTCTACAAAACATAGGGCGGGTTGAGGCTAGTTGGCTTCAACCCGCTTTTTTTAATTATCCACGAAAGGCAGAAACGATTTAGCGGAATAAAAACAGCCGCACCATTCACCTAACAATTAATTAGATTAATCAATTATATATTGGAATTTCCAGTTTAACGGTCTTAATTGCAAGAAAGTATAAGACCTTTTCATTAAAAGAGAGAGTCAAAGACAATCCTAATCTAACGCCGCAAGCTATGAAAAGAGGAAAACTGAATAACAAAATGCTCATCCTGTTTCTAGGAACAGCTGGAGCAATATTCATCATTGCCTTTGCAATACTAATAACCCGATACAACTCGCTGGTACTGGCAGAATCAGAAAAATACGCCCAACGCGAAGTTGATACATACTCAGCCATATTGCAAGGGGAGTTAAATGAAAAATACAACAAGGTTTACGCCCTTTCCACAACAATCGATGCTATGATCAAAGCAGGTAAAACCGATCGACAACTTGTGATCGACCTGCTCACTCAAATGGTGGAAAACGATCCAGAAATACTTGGAACATGGACGCTTTATGAGACAAACGGATTTGATAATGCCGATGCCAACAATAGAGGAAAACCAGGCAGCGACGCCAATGGAAGATTTTTACCCTATGTAAACAGGGCAAGAGGAAGTGTGGAATTAGAGGTTTCGGAGGGTCAAGACGAAACCGATGCCAGCTACTACCAAATGCCAAAAGAAACAGGCAAGCCATTTGTCACGGATCCATATATTGATGAAGCCCAAGGAATAAAAGACCCAATGATTTCAATTGCCATCCCTACAATTGTGAAAGGACAGTTTAAAGGGGTAGTTGGGCTCGACATGGCCCTAACTGGACTGGGCCGAATTGTTTCACAGATAAAACCATACGAAACTGGATACGCATTTTTCTTATCAAACTCTGGAATCTTTGCCTATCACCCCAAAGCAGAATGGATGAGCAAAGCGCTGGCTGAGGTAGATCCCAAAAACAACAAAGAATTCGGGTTAACGGAAGGGATAAAAAGCGGGAAAAAAATGCAGTTTACGAGCCAGGGAGATATGGATTACTACAACTGTTACTCTCCAATACCTATTGGCGCCACAAATTCGCCGTGGTCGTTGGGTATTTCCATACCGGTCGAAACAATAATGGCTAAAGCAAACGAAGTACTACTAATCGCCATTATTATTGGCATACTTGGGTTACTCACTCTCGCCGTCGTAATTCGAATTGCCGCAAAAGGAATTTCACAGCCAATGGTACGAAGCATTGAGTTTGCCAAACAAATAGCGGCTGGTGACCTGAGGGGGCAGTTAATGATACACCGAAACGATGAAATTGGAGAACTCGCCATAGCCCTGAATCAAATGAAACTACAGCTGCACGAGATGGCCTCAGATATTATTACCGGTGCCGACCAGATTTCCAATGCAGGAGAACAGTTGAGTTCAACCGCCCAAAGTCTCTCGCAAGGAGCCTCTGAACAAGCGTCCACAACCGAAGAAGTCTCCTCTACGGTGGAACAAATATCTGCAAACATCCAACAAAACTCCGATAATGCAAAGATGGCCGAAAAGATTGCAATGGAGGCATCCCGAAGCATTCGCGATGGAGATGGACTAGCCCGTGAAGCGGTAATCTCAATAAAAAGTATTGCCGATAAAATTGGGATCATTACCGACATTGCCTTCCAAACCAACATTCTAGCACTTAACGCAGCAGTAGAGGCCGCAAGAGCAGGAGAAGCAGGGAGAGGATTTGCCGTGGTTGCGGCTGAAGTCCGAAAATTGGCAGAAAGAAGTCGAATTGCCGCCGACGAAATTAACAAACTTTCAGCCATGGGCGTTAAAACGGTAAGTCAGGCAAGTCAAAAACTTATTGAACTAGTTCCAGAAATTGAAAAGACTACCCGTTTAGTTCAAGAGATTGCTGCAGCAAGTCTTGAACAATCGGCCGGTGGCGAACAAATAAACGGAGCAATACAACAACTCAGTGGAGTAACTCAGCAATCAGCAGCCTCCTCCGAAGAGTTGGCCACGGGGGCCGAGGAACTCTCCTCACAAGCAGAGAAACTCAAAGAGTTGATCTCCTTCTTCAAGGTATAGCCGTTCAAAACAGAGCAGACAATACCGGCTAAGTAGCCGGTATTGCTTATGCCCCCTTTAGTTGTCGGCAATTCGGGCATTTACATATATCCACAAAGTGTTAGAAAAGAAACATATATCACCATCAATCGTGACATAGATCACCAGACTATTTATGCTGCACGACTATTTTCACCTTACCTTGCACCCGAAAACAAAAGGCAAACTCACAGCAGAAAAATTCTTTAGGTATATAGGTTAGGTTTAAACATTGTTTGGTCGAGAAAGAGGGTTTCATTTAGGTGATGAAGCCCTTTTCTTTTGTCATATCTGGTCCTAATCAACAAACAACACTTCCAACCATCGCATTTATTGTTCAATTTGATCGAACCAACCATGAGTTGCACTGCGCTAAATCAACAATTCGATGAAAATAGAATGCCTATACCTAAATAAACCGGCGGTTTGACTCACAACTATGATGGGAATGGATTTCGCATATTTGATTATATTGCGTTGCAAAGTGAGACAAACAAAACAGCCCAATTATGCGAAAATACTTCGTATTCCTTTTCCTAATAGCGACAACCTCAGCACAAGCAAAGCAATACAAGCCAACAACAGACTCACTACCTCCTACCATCAAAACAGGATGGACTTTTGGTGCACTACCAGCAATTACCTTCGATAGTGATTTGGGATTTCAGTATGGAGGCATAGTGAACCTATACTACTACGGAGATGGCTCAACCTACCCGACCTACCAGCACAGCATATATGCGGAAGTATCACGATTCACAAAAGGATCTGGGATAAATCGACTTTTTTACGATTCTAAATATCTGATTCCAGGCATTCGTGTTACATCCGACGCTAGCTATCTCACCGATCAAGCCTCCGATTTCTATGGATGGAACGGGCAGGAGACCAAATACAAACCTAATTGGGTTGACGATGGCGATCCGCAATATGTGAGCCGTGTATTTTATAAATACGACCGCAAGTTGGCACGCTTCTCAACCGACCTCCAAGGAAAACTCTATGGAGATAAACTATACTGGGCGGTGGGAATTGCCCTCTATAATTTCGAGATTGGTTCGGTGGATCTGAGCAAACTCAACCGCGGCAAAAGCGGTAGCGACAAGTTACCCGATGTGCCAGAACTCTACGACAAGTATGTAAGTTGGGGCCTTATCAACAGCACCGAAAAGAGTGGTGGTTTCCACACCTACATTAAGGCTGGTGTGGTATTCGACACGCGCGATTTTGAGGCAAATCCGAGCACCGGTATTTGGGCCGAAGCAATAATGAATGTAACCCCGCCCCTGCTTGGTGAAAAGAACTACGACCACGCCAACCTTTCGCTAGTTTACCGCCAATACCTGCCGGTGGTAAAGAGTAAAATCACCTTTGCCTATCGGTTGGCGACCCAGTTGAATGTTGCTGGAAAAATCCCATTCTACCTGCGGCCCAACCTAACAACCCTTTACCTGCGACGCGCTACCTCCGAAGGGTTGGGCGGTTCACAAACCCTGCGTGGAATAATGCGCAGCCGTGTGGTAGGTAACGGAATAGCCTATGGCAACTTTGAACTGCGGTGGAAATTTCTACAAACGGTGGTTAGGCACCAAAACCTCTACCTCTCCCTCAACCTATTCTCCGATATAGGCCAAGTGATACAGCCAGTAAGGGTGAACCAAAACGAGGTAACGTCCTTAGCCGCCGCACTTAATCCAACGTTTAAAGCATCCGATTACTTTACAAGCAGCGACGAAAAACTGCACACTACCTATGGGGCTGGGCTACGCATTGCTATAAATGAGAACTTTATCATTGCCGCCGATTACGGCCGTGCCACTAGCCGCAACGATGGCACTTCAGGGTTATATATTGCGCTGAATTTCCTGTTTTAGCGATTTAAATTTTGCTTGAAATTACTCTACACATTACCGAGTGTAGATCTTACACAGACGATTTAAATCTTGTCAGCATGATAGTATGCTATCCATAAATCGCTTACCAATAAACTTATGCAGAAGAGCCTGAGCAGTATACTGCTCAGGCTCTTCTCGTATCTATCATCGACTCCCTAAAACTGGAGTTCAAGAATCTCCTTTCAACCAAGCACTACTTCCTTACCAGTGTAGCTATAATAGAGGTGAGCCTCACACTCATGATACATATCGGCAAACTTCTCCAGACCGGTACAGTGGCATACGCCAACTGAAACAGGTCGTAACATGCGCAGATAGTGCGTTACGTGAACGTATTGCTCTACTGAGCATGATTTCATATGAAATCCCCCCAAGATTAGACCAACTGGAAGTTCAAAATGGTCAATTGCGGCGATGCACATGTTGGTAATACCCCTATGCGAGCAAGCAGTTAGGATATTAATCTTCCCACCCTGCTTCAAAACCATGAATAGTTCGTCTTCAAACTCGTCGGCAGCAAGTTGGTTGTCGACAACACTAAAGAGCCCATCAAAATGGGTGTCAATAGGGTGGCGAAGCGGAATATCAGGCATTATAAAAACATCCTCAACAATCTCGGTAATGGAATCAACATAGACAAGCCGATTTTTAAGGAGATCTTCGCGGTACACCGTTCCCTTAAAGCATCCATTAGCATCCTGCTTTGGCAAAAACAAATTCCTTTTTGCAAACACCTTGGCCTTGCTATTGATCTCCAGAAAAGGATATAGCCCGCCGGTGTGGTCGTAATGTCCATGCGATAGCACTAAGCAGTCGACATCCGAGATGTCCACGCCCAACTTCTGAGCATTTTTAAGAAACAGTCCGCTCTGGCCTACATCGAACAGTATTTTTTTATTCTCCGTTTCAATGTAGAGCGACAGGCCGTGTTCGGCCTGCAGCGTTCCACCATTTACTACATTTTCAATCAGGGTAACTATGCGCATCGCTTAGGCTTCTACCTTTAATTTAGCCAAATACATGGCAAATGATCGATATAGAAAATGAGTCCATTTGCCAAATGGAACAATGATTAAGGCCCACTGAACTAACACCACCATGTGGAACAGATACATCCAAATGTTTTGCTCGAGGATATCCAAGTCGATAAACAGACGAACGATAAAAGCGGTGAGGCCCATCAACAGCAACCAAATTACAAAAAACCAATCGGAAGGCTGGGAATGGCTGCTTACCTCTTTGCTCTTACGAATACGGCTCGAAACAAAATCGATGGTAACCAGAAAGATGATAATGCTCTCAACATATCCCAAACCTATAACGAACATGTTTGTGGCCGAAAACCAATCAAGGAAAACGGTAGTAAACAGCAATGTCAAATAACCAATAACCAAGACGAAGTGTTCGAACCAGCGAAACTGGTTGTCGTCGCAGCCAAGAGCCCGCTTTTGGGTAAACATGTGCACAACCAACTCGCCTATCGCCGTAAAGTAACTTTTAACAGGAACTTTAACTTTTGGTTTTCCAATAATAAGCCACCACATCCGAACAATGTTTGGAAGAAGTATAATGGTGAAAACTGAGCCAATGGCAATCATCTCAAAGTAGTGCCCCACGTGCATTATGGCCGACAAGTTAAAATTCTCGGACACTGCAAACAGGATAACAGCCACCGCAGTAAGTACAAAGGCAAGCAGGGTTAACGGCAGCGACTTGTAGAGCAGGCCAGATAGTCCGGTCCAATCGTATACAGAGGTAAGCCAGCGGCGCAGCGACATCATAAGCTCGCCCGGATTTGCCACTTGAGGACAGTGGGTGGAGCATTCGCCGCAATAGTAACAGAGCCAGGGCTTGAGTGAACCCTGAATTCCCTCCTCATCGCCTAAAACGCTTAGACGAACCATCTCCCGAGGAAAAGAGTCATCCTCAGTGGACAGGGAACAAATGGCAGTGCAAGTGCCACAGTTATAGCAGGCATTAAAGTCGAAAGCACCATACTTCTTTAATTCTTCGCCGAATTCTGGATTTATCGTAGCCATTATTTCGTCAATTTGTAGATATAATACTCGTCCATATCGTCAATCCCCTCCACTGCAACCTCGCCGAATTTGTGCAGGGTCATCAGGTAATATGTCGTTTCCGACAAGGGTAACTGAGTCGCCTCAGCTATCTGCGGAATGGTCTTGCCTTCCTCCTTTAGCGATTCAAGAATGGCCTTGCGGATGCGCACATACTTTTTTCGTCCTTCGAGCACATGAGCAGGAACTTTGCGAGTTTCCTTGAGGATATTTATCGTTTTTGTCTTAGCGTCCATCAGTAGAGTTTTTAAGATTCCGAAAGTGCATCAACCATACCCTCTATTTGGGCATTGGTAAACCCGGCCAAGTCAATGGCGTCGGTGGGGCAAACAGGAGTACACATACCACATCCTTTGCAGTTGGAGACGTTGATTTTAGCAACCTTGCGACCCTCAAACTCAGTTTCAACAATGGCATCGAACACGCAAGCCGAAAAACATTTGTCGCACAACACGCATGCAGCAGGATTCACCATGGCAAGTGTTGGCTCCAAGGCAATCTCGCCCTTAGTAAGAATGGAGTTGGCCTTAGCAGCCGCGGCCATTGAGGAATTTACCGTTTCCAGAATATTCTTTGGCGACTGGCAGGTTCCCGCAATTAATACCCCATCGATAACCGTTTCAACCGGGCGCAGTTTCATATGTATCTCGTTAAAAAAGCGATCGCGGCCCACCGGAATTTTCAGCTGATGAACGAGTTTATCGTTTTTCCGTGGAATCATTCCCGTCACCAACACAACTAGGTCGGCCTCGGCCTCCACTGTTCTTCCTGCCGAAAGTATATCCTTAACCGACACCAATGTTTTATTCCCCTTCTGCACTAGTTGAGGAATGCTATCGAGCGAGAATTGAAGGTATATATCCCCCATCTTCGACGATTCAGCGTAGAGCAGTTCCTGTTTTCCGTAGGCACGAATTCCTCGGTTGAAATGAAGATTCGTGATTCCCTTAAATTTATTTTTCGCCAGAATAGAGACGTGAATAGCTGCGGTGCAACAGTAGCGCGAGCAATACTTATTTTCGCCTTCCTCATCCTGACGGCTTCCCACACAGTAGATATATGCAATCCTTTTAATCGGCTTTCCGTTGTATTCCAGCACCCCGTGCGAAGAGTCAATAAGTTTTTTAAACGTAGGCAGAGTGATTACATTATCCATCTCACCAAAACCATACTCGCCGGTTGCAGGCGTGTAGGAATCGAATCCCGTATTTACAATGAAGGCTCCAATATGCAGAGGAAGCGTTTCGCCTCCAACATTCACCTTAATATCGAAGTTTCCAATACTACCCTTCTTCTCGGCCAGTTCGGCACTCGTAAATAGTTTAATATTGCTACGCTTCTTAATTTCGGAGAGAAGGTTCTCAACGAGATCCTTACCCTGTATGCGGGAGGTAAACAATTCGCCAATTTCGGCCACATGGCCACCAACCGTTGCCTCTTTTTCGATGAGGTAAACCTCGCTCCCCATATCGGCTAACGCAATGGCAGAACGCATACCGCCTACTCCGGCACCAATTATCGCTACGGCATTGGTGGTAGGTATTTTCATGGAGGTCAACGCCTCCGATTCGGATGCCCGAGCGATGCCTGCCTTTACCAGCAGAATAGCCTTTTCGGTTGCACCCAATTTATTATCGGAATGGGCCCAAGAACTTTGTTCACGGATATTTACCTGAACGTAGTTGTAAGCATTCATTCCCGCACGCTCGGCTACCGCCCGAAAGGTGGGAACGTGTAGTTTAGGCGAGCACGAGGCCACCACAATTGCATCAAGTTCGCTGGTTTGAATATCGTCCACCATCTCCTTTTGGGAAGAGTCGGAACAGGCAAACAGCGTATTCTTTAGTAGGTAAACATTGGCTTCATCCTTTACAGCATCCTTTACCTTCTGTATATCGACATAATCGGAGATATTTCCACCACAATGGCAAACGTATACACCTATCTTCTTCTTCATGATTGTAGCTTTAGGTAACCAGATGTTTCAGCAGCTGCGGCACCGGCCGACATAATGGTATCGGGAATATCCATAGGAGCGGTAGCGGTTCCTGCAACAAATACCCCTTTTATAGATGTAAGAGCTGGGCTTTGCAGCAAATCGGGTTGGTTGATATAGTTGGAAGCATCTAGTTGCAGTGTTTCATTCTTGAAAACACTCACAATGGCAGGGTTCGCCAATAAGCCAACCGACAGCACAACCATGTCGTGCTCTTTTTCGGTGACCTTACCAGTGGCGATATCCTCGTAGCGTAAAATAAGGTTGCCATTCTCCTTTTCAGAAACAGAGGCCACTTTACCCTTTACATAATTGGCACCCATATCCTTTGCTTGCATGTAGAATTCGTCAAAGCCCTTTCCAAATGCACGAATATTAATGTAGTACATGGTAATATCGGCCATAGGCAAAGCACCCATCAGCAGTTGAGCCTGCTTGGTGGAATACATGCAGCATACCTGCGAGCAAGTGGCGTTTCCGCAAGTTTGATCGCGCGATCCAGTGCAAAAGATGTAGGCTATATTATCGGGAGTTTTTCCGTCGGAAGGTCGTAGCACATTGTTGAACGGTCGCGTTGGTGCCAACTCGCGCTCCATTTGCATGGAAGTAATTACGTTTTTGAATCGACCAAAACCATAACGAGGTATTAATGTCGGATCGAAGAGATTGAAACCAGTAGCCACAACAACCGCCTTTACCTGAATTTGGATGATCTCTTCCTTTTGGGTAAAATCGATGCAGTTGGATGGACATTTTTGTTCACACAACCCACATAGCATGCAGTTCTCAATATCGATAAGGGCAATGCGGGGGTTGGCAATATTGAAGGGAATGTAAACCGCCTTACGGGCTACCATATTAAATTGAAACTGATCCTCAACGATTACAGGACAAGCATTTTCGCACTCCTGACATCCAGTACAATCCTTCTCGACTACATACCGAGGATGTTTTTTCAACACTACAGAGAAGAGACCATTACTCTCCTTTACGATACTATCGGCCTCTGTAAGCGTTAGTAGCGTTATATTCGGATGGCGTGCGGTTTCCGATACCTTAGGTGTGGTAATGCAGGCCGCGCAATCGAGGGTTGGAAACACCTTGCTCAGCAGGATCATTTTACCACCAATGGAGGGCTCCTTTTCAACAAGCATTACCCGAAAACCCATATCGGCAAGCTTAAGTGCCGATTCCTCGCCGGCGATACCAGCTCCGATTACCAATACATCGTAGTCGGTGTTTTGCTCAAGTGCATTATTTGTTGGCATAATTCTCTTCTTAGTTTCTTACACAGAAAGATTGTGTGGCGTAGTATCGATTCGTTTACCTGTTTGACTCACATCCGCACCGACTTAAGCAAACTTGCAACTCGATGTAATTATGATTATTGGGCCTGGCGGAGTGTTTCCAACTCTTTCATAAACCCAGTTACATGCTTCACAAAAGGCTCGGCACAGACCGAACAGATAGCTGCCATCTTAAGCTGCGAAGGCTTTAATCCTTTATCGCGCATCAGCTGGTGGGTTACTTGAATAATATCGCCAGTGCGCTCAGTGCATTGTTCTCCGTAAGAGCAATCGGTACCATCTGCAGCAATGAATACCCCATCGAAACCCTTTTCGAAAGCACGCATGATCCACCGTGGTTTTATACCGCTAGAGCAGGGTACGCTAATGGCATATACTGTAAAAGGGTAATGCTTTTTAAGCAACCCTGCCAAATCGATGGCAGGGTCGGATATTTTTTCAGTCGAGAACACCAAAATTTTGGGATGCTGACTTTTCATGGTCTATTTTTTTAGAAACAGTTTATAAATACCATCCTCGTCGATAGAGCCACAGTATTCAAAATTCATCTTCTTGCACCACTTTGGGATATCGCTTTTTGTTCCCTCATCGGCCGAAAGAATTTCCATAATTTGTCCAGCTTGCAAATCGCCAATAGCCTTTTTTGCTGCCAAAAGTGGACCAGGACAAGCAGTTCCTCTTGCGTCCACAACCTTATCGCTCTTAAGCGCTTTTAATTCTTCTGTTGTCATAAAATATTAATTTAATGATTTGAAAATTTGTTCATTCACCAATCAGCAAAAGCCGTATTGGAAGTGATCGAAATAAAAAAATTAGATAAAGAGTTGAATACGGCTGTCGTTTGCATCGGAAAGGTAACTACCCACTCCCACATAGTTCAGGTATGGATAATCAATCATCTCCTCACGCTTAAAGCCCATGAGGTCCATGCTCATTTCACACACGTTAATCTCAACGCCAAGTTCACCAGCAACAACGAGTAACTCTTCTAGGGAGGAAACCCGCTTTTTCTTCATCAATCCTTTAAGCATAGTGGTTCCCATGCCACCCATATTCATCTTGGAAAGTTTGAGGTTGGGGCTACCTTTAGGCAGCATCATCCCAAACATCTTCGACATAAAATCCTTGCCTTTGCCAGATTTTTTTGGATCGCGCAACATGGCAGTAGCCCAAAAGGTAAAGAACATCTTCACCTCGGTATCCATGGCCCGAGCGCCGGTAGCAATAATCATAGCAGCTAGCATCTTATCCAAATCGCCCGAGAATGCGATAATAGATATTTGATCTTTTGCCTCACGACTCTGCATCTCTTTTACTTTTGCCTCAAGTTCGGCAACCTGTTTCTCAATTTCGTTTGTCATAACAGTATTATTATTAATAGACAATTGATCGTTATATTTGATTCTGTCAAGCAGTTTAAATCCAAAAGTTAATAGGTTATAACAGAATTTGCCGACATCACTTCAGTGACCACCGTGCCTGCAGCTATAATAGCAAAACCATCGATAAGTTCTTCCTTAGTTATGTCTCTCGCTTTAAGGCAAGGGGAGCAAAGCAAGAGCGAACCACCAAGACTGATGTAAGCATCAATTAACTCCTTGATTGGGATGAAACCCTTGGCGTTTACCTTTTCGGCTTCACCATGTCGAGCAAGAGTTACTGCATTGGATTGAAGAATTACTACCACTTCCACATCGGAAGCTTGGGCCGCAGTGGCTAGCACAAAAGGTAAGGTTGCTTTCTCTGGATCCTCACTCCCGACAGTGCTAATAATCACAATCTTCTCGTTTTCTGCCATAATATGATTTATAGAAAAATATTTTACGAAGAACAAACCTGTCGAAAACTAAGAAATACTGTTATTTCAGACACACAAAATTATTGCTAATATTTTCACACCTAGTAAAAATGAGTGTGCTGATTAACACAGATAAATGTGATATAGCGCACATCTTTAATTTTAATTAACTTTAATGCCTTAACTGACTTAAAATGGACAAAACAAGCTGTAAATTCTGCACGTTAAAATCCTCTGCCGCAAAAAAACTCACTGACAGCGAATTAGAAACGATGAGTTCGAACTGCGCCGAAGTGCATTTTAAGGCTGGAGACACAATTATTATTCAAGATGCCCTTTCGACAAACGTGGCCTATATAAAATCAGGCTTGGTAAAGATTCATATCCGCGGTCCCATCAAGGAAAAGATCATGAAGATAGCCAAGGCTCCCACCTACCTCTGCCTTCCGAGCACCTTTGGGGATAAGGTAAACCACTTCTCTGCCACCGCCCTTGAGAAAACAACCGTTTGCTTTATTGATGTTACCACCTTCAAGAACTTCATATATCAAAACGGGGACTTTGCTTACCAAATCATTACCGACATGAGCAAAGGGGAACTGCTAAACTTTCACAGCCTCATCAATAATGCGCAAAAACAGAATATTGGCAGAGTGGCCGATGCAATCCTATTCTTTGCAACAGAAATATACAACAGCACCACCTTTACCCTTCCCATTTCGAGGCAAGACCTAGGCGATTTGCTCGGCATTACGAGAGAAAGCGCAAGCCGAATTCTCACCGATTTCCACAATGAGAAAATACTACAAATAGAAGGGAAGAAAATCACAATTTTAAATGAACCCTTGCTAACTCAGATAAGCGAGAAGGGTTGAAATTATAATTATCTTGCTACAGCAAACCTCAGTGGGCAGCAAATAGTGAGATGAAAAGGGATTTGATTCTATCTCTCCTTCCTTAAAGTTCCTTAACAAATAAACATTCCACCAATTTCTTAGTTCCTTTGCAAAGTAAACTGGTCAATAGAGGTGCAGATAAATCGAAAGATAAAGTTATCGTTGTTTGGTGTTGTGCTATACCTGCTTCCGCTGGTATACTCAGCAATTCACACTATTGAGCACCACCATGGACATTCCCATGCTGCTTGGGCTTGCAAGCATCACGCACATACATCTGAAATTAAGGCCGAGAGCGACTACTGTCCTATTTGCGATTATTCTCCTGTAATCACCGACATCCCGTCTCAACAAAGCAACATATTCTCCGATTTCTCCTACTCGCCATTTAGGCAAAAGGAATACTCGGAAGTTGTTGAAAGGCAGCCCTACTCTTCTAGGTTACTCAGGGCTCCACCTGTATGCTAACCACTATTTACTAAGCAACAAAATTACGATTAACCACCTCTTGCAGAGGATTGGTTATTCTTCCTTTGCATCTCCATCACAACATATGTCAGGTGACATGTGAAGTATTGGTGTGTCTGCTTTTGTGCTCATAATCATTGAGTATAAAATCTGTGCTACCCTCTTTTCATGTTATCACCTTTAACTATATAATTCACTTAAAAAAAATGAAAACGCTTCAATATATATTTCTGCTTGCTTTACTTATTCTCTCCATATGCGTACAAGCGATAGACCGAAATGCTCTTGGAAATGGGTTGCTCTTGGGCAAGATTACCGATGCTACAACCGGTGAAATGCTCCCCGGAGTAAATATTTATATTCCCGACCTGCAAGTGGGAACTATTACCGATAGCAATGGGAGTTATCGTCTCAATAATATTCCAACAGGAAAGCAGCTGGTGCAAGTTAGCTACGTAGGCTACGAAACAATAGTATTTACCTTGGTTGTTGGTATTGAAACCCATCAAGACTTCAGCTTAAGCCACTCCGCCCGAGAAATCAACGAGGTGGTGATAACTGGATTGGCACAGGCAGCAGAGAAGAACAAAACCCCCACTCCCATTGCCCTTATATCCAAGCAGGAATTGCTACAATCCTCATCAGTAAACGCCATTGAGGCCATCACCAAACTACCGGGACTTTCGAGCGTAACCACCGGAGCGGCCATCTCCAAACCCATCATCCGTGGATTAGGTTACAACCGTGTAGTGGTGGTGAACGATGGAATTCGGCAGGAAGGCCAACAGTGGGGCGACGAGCATGGCATTGAGATCGATGCATACTCGCTCAACCGCGTAGAGGTAATCAAGGGACCTGCCAGCTTAGCCTACGGTTCCGATGCCATGGCCGGTGTTATCAACATGATTTCGGCCCCAACACTTCCCGATGGGACAATCGCAGGAAGCGTAATGGCTAACTACCAAACAAACAATGGACTAATTGGCCAATCGACAAACATTGCCAAAAACAACAATGGTTACATTTGGAACTTACGCCTGAGCAACAAAATGGCTCATGCCTACCAAAACAAATACGATGGCTACGTGTATAACTCCGGATTCCGTGAAGATGCGTTCAGCGGGATTGTTGGGGTAAACCGTAGCTGGGGATACTCGCACCTGCACTTTGGTGCCTACCATTTAAAGCCCGGAATAGTAGAAGGTGAACGAGATGATGTCACAGGAAAGTTTATAAAGATGGTTGTGCTGCCGGATAACAGCGCAGGAGAAGCGGTTGCTACACACTCCGACATGCTAAGCTACACACCAAAAACGCCATTTCAGCAGATATACCACTATAAGTTAGCCCTCAACAGTAACATTTCGGTGGGTGGCGGTTTCCTGAAGACAACCGTAGGTTACCAACAAAATCGCCGACAGGAGTTTGCCAATGTGCTTGAGCCAAACAGCTATGAGCTCTACTTTTTGCTTAACACCATTAACTACGATGCCCGTTACGTTTTTCCCGAGTGGAACGGAGTCAGCATTACCGTGGGTGCAAATGGGATGAGCCAAACCTCGCAAAACAAAGGACCGGAAGTGCTTGTGCCCGAGTACAATCTCCTCGACATTGGAGGTTTTTCCATGCTCAAGCGCTCCTTCGGCAAGTTAGATATCAGCGGTGGCATTCGATTCGATTCGCGCCATCAGCGTGGTGAAGAGCTATTCTTGGACGAGAACGAGCAGCCAACCTCTCCTTTCAACCCAAATGCAACAGAGCGTTTTCATGCCTTTACAAGCACCTTTTCCGGCGTTTCGGGAAGCATTGGCGCCACATACCAACTATCGAATAGGCTTTATACTAAGCTAAATCTTTCGCGCGGCTTCAGAGCCCCCAACATTGGAGAGCTGGGCTCCAACGGAGTTCACGAGGGAACGCTTCGCTATGAAATGGGCGATCCCAACCTTAAAAGTGAAACCAGCCTGCAATTTGACTACTCGTTGGGTTACTCGAGCGAACACGTAGCGGCAGAGGTAAACCTCTTTAGTAACAGCGTAAGCAACTTCATTTTTCTACGGAAGTTAACCACCTCTTCAGGTGCCGATTCACTGCACGATGGCAATACCGCCTTTAAATTTGTATCGGGCGATGCCAACCTTACCGGCGGGGAAGTTACCGTGGACATCCATCCTCACCCGCTGGATTGGATTCACTTCCAAAACTCCTTCTCCTACGTAGAGGGAACGCTCCGCAACCAACCCGACTCCATGCACCATCTGCCCTTTATCCCTGCTCCGCGTTTCCAGAGTGAGGTGCGCTTCAATGGTGAAAAGATAGGACGGCTATTACACAATGCATACGTCTCGTTTGGAGTAGAGATACTGCTCGCTCAAGACAAGTTTTATGCTGCCTACGGAACGGAGTCCAGAACACCAGGATACACCTTGCTTAACATGGGTATTGGAAGTGATATTAGGCTAGGCAAGAGAACTATCTGCTCGGTTTACATTACTGCAAACAACCTTGCCGATGTGGCCTATCAGAACCACCTCAGCCGATTAAAGTATGCCGACACAAATAACGCTACCGGTAGAACCGGAGTGTATAACATGGGCCGCAACGTAGACTTTAAGCTGGTATTCCCGCTGAACTTCTAGCAAGAACACCACTAATCAAGCAAGGGATAGGGCCAATATAATAGGGCCATATCCCTTTTTTTATTTTCCCAGCTAATCAATAATCACCTACAGACTTAAACCTCAAAATCAATCGAATCAAAGCTAGAGTTAACTCCATTCGACCTATACACATAATTGCACTTTTTTGAGGAAAACCCTTTCCAATGTTAGAAAAGCCATTGGTGGAAAAAATGAAAAAACAGTTGCATAATGAACCATGGTTCATTATATTTGTATCGATCATTAGTTCTTTTAAATATGTCGCCACGAATAAAAACCATTCGAAAAGTCCTAAATCCCCCATTAATAAAGGGATTCAAACCCTATGGATTAACCAGTATCGTAGGGGAGCCAGAACCAATCTTACTCCTTTTTGAAGAGTACGAGGCGCTAAGACTTTGCGATTATGACATGTGCAACCACATTCAAGCATCACAGGCAATGGGGATATCCCGACCGACCTTTACACGCATTTACAGCTCAGCCAGACAAAAAATCGCTAAGGCATTCGTCGAAGGCCGACAAATGTCCATTGAAGGAGGAAAGGTATATTTCGATAGCGATTGGTACGCCTGTTCATCATGCCATTGCTTCTTCAACAATCCTGAAAGGGAGATTGAAATCAAGAGTTGTCCCCTATGCAATAGCAGAAGCATTAAAAATTATGATCAATCGGCAGAAACAAATACAGACAACACCATTACCTGCGAGGATACGTGCATCTGCATTCAATGCGGATACGAACAGGTTCACGTAGCCGGATATCCTTGCGCTCACGAAATCTGCCCAAAATGCAATTCACACCTTACACGAAAATCGGGTCGGTGCAGAACATAATAATATAAGTAAAGCATGAGAGTAGCCATAACATCAACAGGAAATACACTAGAATCAACATTGGATCAACGGTTTGGCCGATGCGCTTACTTCGTAATTTACGATACCGAAACAAAAGCACTTGAGTTTCTTCCAAACCCAAACCGGGAAAAGGAAAAGGAAATCGGCCCAGCCGCGGTACATTTGGTTGCCTACAGAAAAGCCACCAAAATAATCTCCGGAGAATTTGGAATAAAAATCAAGCCATTGCTAGACAGTCTCAAGATTCAAATGATAGTATTAAAAGACCCAAAAAAGAAGATTGGGCAAATTATTGAGATGCTTAATCATTAAAACCCGAGGATATGCCAAAACTTGATGGAACCGGGCCTGAGGGAGAAAAAGCAAAAACAGGCAGAGGACTAGGAGATTGTAGCACGGCTTCAAACAAAGAGAAGTTAGAACTTCTTGGAACAGGAATGGGAAAAAAACGCAATTCGGGAGGTGGCGCAGGAAAGAGAAAGCGTTTAAAAACCAACCAGAAATAATACATCATCACTAAAACATATAATTATGCCAGGATTTAACCAAAAAGGCCCAATGGGACAAGGTTCTATGACAGGCCGAAGAATGGGAAAATGCACCGGATTTGGTGCTAAAAATCAAGAACAACCCACCACTGTCGACAAAAATGAAATGACGCAGGGAAGAGGAATGGGACGACGGGGTAGAAACGGAGGCAACTGTGAAGGCAGAGGAGCTAACGGCAGAGGTCGTGGAGGACGGCAATTTGGTCAAAACGGAGTGTAAACTAGTTACCAATTCTACCAAACTTTTACCGAGGGGCATAATTGATAATTACCATAACATCCTGTACATCAACCTATAAAAGATGTGCAATACAAAAGTATAAGGAAATTGCCGATTCTGCCAATAGGAAACTACACATCAGATTGCAGTAAAAGTTCTGAATAAAGATGCTAAGTTTTAACTTAAACTAAAGAAAGATGGAAACAATGAATGACCAACCGGTAGCGATGCCACGCATTGGCGATGCTGCACCCGAATTTAAAGCCCTAACCACACAGGGTGATATTCATTTTCCCAACGATTACAAGGGTAGTTGGGTAATCCTCTTTAGCCATCCGGCCGATTTTACTCCTGTTTGCACTTCGGAGTTTATAACCTTCGCTAGCATGGAAGAGCAGTTCGGTCAGGCCAACTGCAAGTTGGTGGGGCTATCCATTGATGGTATCTACAGCCATATTGCTTGGCTTCGTACCATTAAGGAGAAGATTGAATACCGAGGGATGAAAAACGTGGAGGTTAATTTCCCACTGATCGAGGACATTAGCATGGAGGTTGCAAAGAAATATGGGATGATTCAACCCGGTGAAAGTACCACGAAAGCCGTTAGGGCGGTATTCATTATCGATCCAAAAGGAATTGTAAGAGCGATGATATATTACCCACTTAGCCTTGGCCGTAACTTCGACGAGCTATATAGGGCCGTTCTTGCTCTAAAAACTTCCGACGAGTTTGGCATTGCCACCCCAGCCGACTGGCGGCCCGGTGACGACGTAATTATGTCGCCTGCTGGATCATGCAATGCGGCCAAGAGTCGCGTGGAAGGCAAAGAGGAAGGTCTCCACTGCCAAGATTGGTTTTTCTGCACAAAGAAAATTGACAAGGAAACCATTCTGAAGAAAATCCTAAAAAAATAATATCTAAACAACACGCTAAGAACAATGAGCTAACAGCAAATTGTTCTTAGCTTAAAAACAAATTTAATTATGAAGAATCAAATTATTGCTATTCCTCTTGAAGGAGGAATCCTCTGCTCTCACTTTGGGCATTGCGAACATTTCGCTATCCTCGAAATAAAAGATGGCGCAATTATTTCAGAGAAACTAGTAACACCACCAGCACACGAACCTGGATTATATCCTGCTTGGATTGCAGAAATGGGTGTAACCGATGTTATTGCAGGTGGAATGGGCCAAAAAGCCATCGAACTATTTAATCAGCAAAAGATTAATGCCTTTGTGGGTGCCCCATCAAAACCCGCGAAACAACTTGTGTCCGATTTCATTGCAAACAAGTTGAATTTGACTGCAAATTACTGCAATCATGACGAGAATGGGACCTGCACTCATTAATCGAACCAATTCAGTTGACTAAAGAGGTAAGAAATTCCCTCGAATAAGCGATTGGTGCAATAAAACAAGATAGGACATGGAAAAAATTAAACTCGGAATAATAATTTGCGACCGATACAATAGTTGCGCTGGAGGAAAATGCTTTAGAGCGTTAGAAAAACGTGAAGGGGCATTTAAAGTATATGAAGGACAAGATGTTGAGTTGGCTGCATACACAACCTGCGGAGGATGTCCCGGGGGTAACATTGAGTATGCCCCCGAGGAGATGAAAAAAAATGGTATCACAGTAATTCACCTTGCTACAGGATTTCTAGTCGGATATCCTCCATGCCCCCATATTGAGCATTTTGAGAAATTTATCACCGAAAAATATGGGATGAAGGTCGTTATTGGAACTCATCCAATACCACAGAAATACTACCTGACCCATCAAAATATGAAGACGTGGAATACCTCTGCGCTTCAGAAAGCAATCATGCTAACCTTGACCGACGAAAAGATGAGATTACGCTATGATTAAAAACAAACCATTTAAAATTGCGATTGCCAGCGGCAAGGGAGGAACGGGCAAAACATTGCTTTCGACAAACCTTGCCGCATTTATGAGCAAACAGCAACCTACGCTGCTTGTCGATATCGATGTAGAGGAACCCAATGACTTTATCTTCATCGATGGCGAAATTCAAAGCGAATCCGATCAATATAAAATGATTCCCGCTTGGGATGAGAGTAAGTGTACACTCTGTGGAATTTGCAGCAACGCCTGTAAGTTTCATGCAGTGGTTCAACTAGGAACTTTTATTGCCGTATTTAAAGAACTGTGTCACAGTTGCTATGCCTGCTCCGAGCTATGCCCTTCTCAGGCTTTGCCAATGCAGCAATACAAAATTGGGGTAATCAAAACAATATCAGCAGACAATTTGACATTTATCGAGAGTCGCTTGGAGGTGGGTGAAGAGCAAGCAGTTCCGCTAATCCATCAAACTCAAGCCCTAGTCGATGAAAAACACAGCGACATTCAAATTCAAATATTCGACTGTCCTCCTGGAACCTCCTGCCCCGTGATAGCGGCCACCAACATTGCAGATTTTGTTATATTGGTAACAGAACCAACACCATTTGGCTTAAACGACCTGACGCTGGCGGTGGAAACTATGCGGAAGTTGAGAAAAGATATTGGCGTAGTTATTAATCGCTACGGCATTGGTTATGCCGATGTGGAAGAATACTGCAATAAAGAGCAAATCCCCATTCTGGCGAAAATTCCTTTCGATCGCACAATAGCCGAATACTACTCAAACGGAGAACTAGTTTACGACAAGGTAGAGTCCGTAGCCACAGCCCTCCAGTCCATCATTAACGCCATTAAACCTGCCCACAAAATATGAAAGAAATCGTAGTTCTATCGGGCAAGGGAGGTACCGGAAAAACATCAATCACGGCAGCATTGGCCGTTTTAGCGGGCAACGATGCCGTGATTGCCGATTGCGACGTAGATGCCGCCAACATGCACCTACTGTTGAAACCCGACTTTGGAAAAACCTTTGATTACTATAGCGGCGAACTTGCCGTAATCAATCAGGAGTTGTGTATTCACTGCGGAAAATGCGCTGACGTATGCCGATTCCATGCAATACCGCTTATTCAAAATCAGTATAAAATTAGCGAACTTGACTGCGAAGGTTGCGGATACTGCGAAAAGGTATGCCCGTCAAATGCGTTAACCCTTGTTGAACGGAAATCGGGAAGCGTATTCATCTCGAAGACAAAAGTGGGAAGTACCATGGTACATGCGCGATTAGACATCGGTGCGGAAAACTCAGGAAAATTAGTTGCAAAGGTTAAAAATGAAGCAAAAGCATTTGCAACTGCCGAAAACAAGCAATTTATCCTAGTTGATGGCTCACCCGGCATTGGCTGCCCCGTAGTTTCATCGCTGTCCGGCGCCAACTATGTGGTGCTGGTTACCGAGCCCACAATGTCGGGATTGCACGATTTAAAACGAATCAACGCAGTGATAAAACGGTTTCATATAAAAGCCGGCTGCATTATCAACAAGTACGATCTCAATCCAGAGAAAACAACAGAGATAAAGGATTTTATGAAGGAGGAACAGATCGACGACTTGGCTGAAATTCCCTACAACTCCATCTTTTCTACAGCAATGATTGAGGGTAAAACCATTGTCGAGTTAGAATCTCCCATAAAACCATTGGTAATCGACCTTTGGAACAAATTAAAAAAACAATTAAACTAAAATATTTAAGCACATGAAAGTTGCATTTACCGCTACAGGAACAACATGGGAATCAATGATTGATGCCCGTTTTGGAAGAACAGAATTTATCGTTATTTACGATGAGGAA
Organism: Williamwhitmania taraxaci; assembly: GCF_900096565.1. Taxonomy (NCBI): domain Bacteria; kingdom Pseudomonadati; phylum Bacteroidota; class Bacteroidia; order Bacteroidales; family Williamwhitmaniaceae; genus Williamwhitmania; species Williamwhitmania taraxaci. The sequence goes on along the minus strand of NZ_FMYP01000010.1, from coordinate 33,163 downwards.
ACACAAGCGCTTGCGTCGGTTGATAACAGCGCAATTAAGGATGAAGCACACGGAGCAGGAACCGCTACAGCACAAAAGTTGTATGATATTAAGCCCAATGTGCTTATTACCGGCAATGGACCTGGCGAAAACGCTGCACAAGCTCTCAAACAGCTAAACATGAAAATCTTTATCAACGCTCAGAATATGACCGTTAAAGAGGCTTACGAGCATTACAAAAAAGGAGAGTTGAAAGAGATTTAACTTACAGCATGGATTCATCTCGATGCGTGTTACTGTAAAATCACTAATGATTGGATAGCAGGGTAATGCCGCTCATCCAAAACCAAAAAGAACACGATAATCATATTTACAAGCAACATAAATTACAAAATAAACTTAAGATGAAATCAAATTCACTTTGGACAAGAAAATTTCAATCCGTAGTTGATAACGGAAGAAATCACAGCATGGTAATTGATTTACCCGAAACAAAAGGCGGCATCAACAGCGGCCCTACGGCGCTTGAACTTTGTGTGATGAGCTTTAGTGGTTGCGTTGGAACTATATTTGCTATGGTTGCCGAAAAAATGCGACTCTCCTTCAGCATTATGGAGGTGGAAGCAAATGCAGAGCAAAAAGATGGGGCAGCAACCATCACCGACATCCACTTCATTTTATCTATTGAGACAAAGGAAGAGCCGCAAAAGATTGAAAAATGCATTGAAGTAACCCTTAGCACCTGCCCCGTTGGCGTTCTCTTCAAGCAAGCAGGCATTAAAATCACACACGAAATCAACTTTATATAATCATGACACCATTCGAAAAAATTAAGATGCCCACAGTAAAAAACATTATTGTGGTAGCATCTGGCAAAGGAGGCGTTGGAAAGTCAACTGTTTCGGCCAACCTTGCGATAGCCTTAGCCCGAAATGGGATGAAGGTGGCACTAGTCGATGCCGATATCTACGGGCCATCCATTCCAACTATGTTTGGCATTAGAGATGAACGCCCTCCGGTATCGGTTCTTGGCGACAAGGAGCAAATAATACCCATTGAGAAGTTCGGAGTAAAGATTATGTCCATTGGCTTCTTCACAAAACCTAACCAAGGCCTTATTTGGAGAGGTCCCATGGCTGCTAATTCCATTAAACAGTTACTAGAAACTACCGAATGGGGCGACATTGACTACATGGTAATTGATTTTCCGCCCGGAACCGGCGACATACAGCTTACCATTGCCCAATCGCTAAACCTCACCGGAGCAATCATTGTAACCACCCCGCAGGAAATAGCCCTTGCCGATGCACGTAAAGCCGCATCAATGTTCGTCACCGCTGGAATTGAAGTACCAATTATTGGGGTAGTAGAAAACATGTCGTGGTTTACACCTAAGCAACACCCTACCGAAAAGTATTTCATTTTTGGTGAAGGTGGTGGTGCTAAACTTGCCACCGAAATAAACTCGGTGCTGCTAGGACAAGTTCCGCTCGTGATGGAGGTCGGGGCTGCTGCCGATAAGGGAATGAGCGTTTTCAGCCAAACAGAAAAATCGGTAGTAACCGCATTCGAAGACCTTGCAGAGAAGGTATTGTCTGCAGTGGAAGTATAATTGAGACTGGTATTCAAGGGGATATAAGTAACACTCCCCTTGAAATACTAATATTCAAGTCTGAAATAATAGCAAACCAAACGAAGGAACAATGGCAACGCTTTATAACGCACTCGAGAAAGATTTACGCTACCGTGAAGGGTTAACAGCCTGCATCAATTGCGGAACGTGCACAGCCATTTGCCCAGCAGCTAGCGTTTGGGACTACGATCCTCGACTAGTTGTAGATACGGTACAACAGCACAACGAAGCAGAATTAGAACAGCTGCTAAAATCCGATACAATTTGGTACTGTGGTGAATGTCTCTCATGCAAAACTCGATGTCCACGAGGAAATACCCCCGGCTACATCATACAAGCCCTAAGAGCGTTATCCATCGAAACAGGCTATTTTACCGAAAGCGTTCAAGGGCAAAAACAGTTGGCAATAAAACGCACCGTAGGTGACCATATTCTCAAATATGGCTACTGCGTTTATATTGATGAAGTTGATACAGATATGTATCCCGAGCAAGGACCCGTTTGGGATTGGCTTAAAGAAAATCGCCAAAGCATCCTTCAACGTTTGGGAACCAGCTACCAGAAAAAAGCAAGCGGTACGCTCAGACAAATCCCACAGGAATCGCTGAACGACCTTCAGCGAATATTTGAGGAAACTGGCGCGACTGAACGCTTCAAAAAAATAGAAGATCTCTCTGCAAAGAAAGCAGGCGAACTGGGTATCCAATTCAGCCATGGGAAAGACGACTATTTTCAATACCTCTATAACCAACAAGAGTAATCTTTCAATAAAAAGCGATCAAGGTTATGGCACGAAGGATAAACCAACAATGGGCGGAATACAACAAAGAGATAGCCAGCAACCATTACTATTTTGCACGCAGCTGTATTCGTCAGAACTTCTTCCCTGCAGCGGAAGAGTTATTCCTGAAGATTCTTAGAGATGAATTGCACCTCGATATTTACGACGATGCCCGCCAAACAACCTGCACGGGGATAGCCTACCACTCCGGAATAATTCCGTTAGAAACCACCATGACCGTTGTGGCAAACCTCTTCGCATTGATGACTGAGGCGGGTTACGAAAACTTTGTATGCTCCTGCGTAACCTCGTTTGGAATATACAGCGAGGTGCTCGAAACTTGGAAACATTTTCCCGAAACAGAAACGCAAACAAGGGAGGCGCTTATGCGTGCAACTGGACGCACCTTTAACATTCCTAAGAACCTAGTTCATGCAAGCGATATCATCTATAAATTCCGAAAGGAGATAGCCGAAAAAGCAGCTTATAAATTGGTAAACGCTAGCAATGGATTACCCCTAAAGATAGTGGACCATATCGGCTGCCACTATGCAAAGATATTCCCGGACAAAGGAATTGGTGGCGCAGAATACCCATACGTTTTAGCAGGAATGATAGATGATTGGGGTGGTGCCCAAGTTGATTACCCAGAGCGCAGACATTGCTGTGGTTTTGGTTTTCGGCAGTATCTTTTAAAGTCGAATCGAGGCTACTCCCTCACAAACTCAAAGATGAAATTTGATTCGATGCAGCCTTATAAGCCCGATCTAATAATTGCGAACTGTCCCGGCTGCACCTTCTTTCTCGATCGATGGCAGTATGTAATTTCGGAGCAGGAGGGGAAAACCTACGGCGAAAACGGCTATGGTATTCCGGTACTCACCTACGAAGAGTTAGCCGGATTGCTGCTAGGCTATAATCCGTGGGATATTGGCTTGCAGATGCATCAAGTGGCAGTAGAACCGCTTCTCCTAAAGCTGGGCATTACATTCTCCATCGAAGATAAATACAAGGGTAAAGATGGAGAGTTCATAGGTAAACCAGAAAAACCTAGCATACTAGTAACAGAATAGAATCGGATACATCTTCAACTAGAAAGATGTAAGTAAATACAATTAGACTAAGATTATTCACACCTAATTAAAAATGATTCAGCACAGCACAATCATCCGGGTAAACTATTCGGAAACCGATCAAATGGGATATGTTCACCATTCAAATTATGCACGATACTATGAAACAGCGCGCTGGGAACTATTTCGTAGCATTGGCATACCATACAACCATCTCGAAAAATCGGGTTACATGCTACCTGTAGTTGACATGTCGAGCAAGTTTTTAAAACCAGCACTTTACGACGACATCCTCACCATTGAAACTCATCTAAACCTAATAAAAGGGGCACGAATAAATTTCGCTTACAGGATATTAAACGCAAAAGGAGAGCTAATAAATTACGGTGAAACCATGCTCGCTTTTGTAAAAAGAGAAAGCCAAAAACCATGCCCAGCACCTCAATTTGTAATGAATGCCATAATAGAGAAAACGACACCAACCTCTAAATAGACATCAGGAATGCAAGGCTATATACAACTTTATACGGGCAATGGAAAAGGGAAAACCACTGCAGCATTTGGGCTGGCTCTCAGAGCAGCCGGAGCAGGTAAAAAAGTTTTCTTTGCTCAATTTGTCAAAGGAAAGATTTACTCTGAAATTGAGGCAATAAACCGCTTCATCCCGACGATTAAAGTAGAACAATATGGACGTGGCTGCTTTATTACAAACGCCCCAACAGAAGCGGATATTAAAGCCGCCCAGCATGGCCTAGTCACCGTTGAAAAGGTAATTACCGAAGGGGAATACGACGTTGTCATCCTCGACGAAGCATGTATTGCCATTTTCTTTAAACTATTCACATCGACGGAACTCATTAAAATACTACAAAGAAAACCGTTAAGCATGGAAATAGTTATCACCGGACGTTATGCCACTGATGATTTAATCGAGTTTGCCGATCTGGTAACCGAAATGAAAGAAATCAAGCACTACTACAACACAGGAGTTAAAGCCCGCAAGGGTATAGAATTCTAACCATCTGTTGTTAATGGCGCTTTTCATCGTTTACCCCTTTTCAACTTTTCAATAAAAATGAAAAAACAAGAGTATATAGACAAGGCCCAATCGCTATTTGATGAGGGATATGCATGTTCGCAATCTATTTTGCTGGCATATAGCAAGCAATTTAACCTCGACGAAAGAACGGCCAAACTTATTTCGGCCAACTTTGGCGCGGGAATGGGCCGTTTACGCCAGAAATGCGGAGCTGTAACCGGTGGCTTTATGGTGCTTGGGCTAGCCTATGGAAATGCTAATCCCAAGGATATGGAAACAAAGTTATTTTCCTACAAAAAAGTGCGCGACCTTAACCAAATGGTTGAAGATATCTATGAAACAAGCAACTGCTTTGAGCTACTAAAGAAACACGCTACAGAAGCCGAAGTAGCGGAGCGCCAACACCACAAAATCATTTGCCGTAGGGTTATCGGTGATGTGGCTGGTTTACTATACGATATGATTACTACGCCCAATCCATAACCATGTGATGTAACTCAGACTGTAGTGCCAAATACTTAAAAAATCCAGAAGCAAAAGATTTGAGAAAAATAAAGAACTCTAAAAACTAGACAAGCCCAAAGCAGTAAAGTATCCCAAATAGTTCCCGATGGCATAGCCAACAAGTCCGGCAATTATTCCAACTAGGATTACCCGCTTATTTTTAATAGCACTGGCCACCATGGGAACAAAGGGTGGCGAACATATCAGTGCAGTAGAAACCACAATTAAGGTATCGGCATCGATCTTGAATAGTTTTGCAAAAAGGAGGTGCAAAAACAGAGCACCAAACACCACCAACGTCATATAAATAAAGAGGTGAGGCGTAACACCTTGGAGTGAACTAAAATCAGCCATAGAGGCCACCGAAACACTAAACACAAGAATAAAATACATCCCCAACTCAAAAGTATAAGGCGTTTTTGAAAGGCGAGGAATAAAGGAACCCAGAACGCCCAGCGTTGTAATTGCTAAGATAACAGACACGACCTGCAATCGTTCCGGAAAAAGTAAGGACAGTCCAACACCTAAGGCAAGAATAGAGAGGGCCGCCCCAAATACTTTTACGAGTGGGTAAAAATGTTCACGCTTAAAGATGCCCCAGTATGGGTCGCTACCATTGGTATCAAGTTCCAGGCTAACTGGTCCCTCATGCTTAAATGGGACTAAGAATTTCCGAAAGAACCGAGGACCAACTGTCATAACAAAAGCCAAATAAACTGCCGATACAATCAAATCGTAGGAGTGCGCAAGAATATATACATTGGGGTCCACATCGAGCATTAACTTAAGGGATGCTAGGTTGGGAGTGCCTCCGGTATATACGCCAAGCAGCATGCCCGACAATTTCCAAAGGTCGGACATTCCTCCATTTCGCAATAAGAAGTAACCTCCAACAACAGCGATAAAAACGGCCACAATAGCTGTCGTAAGAGCAATCGCCCCCTTTAGCGCAATCCCCTTCAAGTTGCTCAACTGTGCCGAAAAAAGAAGCAAAGGCAAGGCCAACGGAACCGTAACGGAACTAACCGCATTGGCTATGGCTCCGGCATCGGTTTGAGAAACCCAAAGCACGCCCATCAGCAAGCCAACCATATAAGCCACAATTACTGCCCCTAACTTGTTGAGAAAAGGGATTCGATGGCAGAGGTTTAGAATTAATATGGGCGAACCGAAGTAGACAAGGATAAGAAGGAAAGTGTTCATGGGCATTTCTCAACTATGTCTGGCGAGAGGCCACCAAGTTTTGTAATTCATACATTTCGTCACGGTAGCGAGCAGCCTCAATAAAGTCCAAATTCTTAGCAGCAGCCTCCATATTCGACTTGGCCTTAGCAATAGTCTTTTGCAGCTGCTCCTTATTCATGTAGGAGACAACTGGATCGGCAGCCACGCTAACCTTTTCGGGCTCAACGTATCCTTTTCCCTTAATCCCGGTTGGGCGATTACCTGCCAACAGCATCTTGGTTGTATTTTGAATCTGCGTGGGCGTAATACCCATTTTATGATTATAAGCAAGCTGAATCTCTCTTCGCCGAGTAGTTTCGTCAATGGTTTGCTGCATCGATTTGGTAATCTTATCGGCATACATTATAACCTTCCCATTGATGTTACGAGCTGCACGACCAGCCGTTTGGGTAAGTGCCCTGGATGAACGAAGAAAACCCTCTTTGTCGGCATCGAGGATTGCAACCAACGAAACTTCGGGCAAATCTAACCCTTCTCTAAGAAGGTTCACCCCTACCAGCACATCGAATATTCCTTTTCGAAGGTTATCCAGAATCTCTACCCTGTCGAGGGTTTCAACATCGGAGTGAATGTAGGCACATCGGGTATTGATATTTACCAGATACTTGCTCAACTCCTCCGCCATACGTTTGGTAAGGGTGGTAACCAGAATCCGCTCATCCCGCTTCACCACCTCCTGAATTTCGCGCACCAAGTCGTCCACCTGATTATGGCTAGGACGAACCTCAATAATTGGATCAAGAAGCCCGGTAGGCCGAATAACCTGCTCCACCACCACCCCATTGCTCTTGGCCAGTTCATAGTCAGCAGGAGTGGCACTCACAAAAATAGTCTGTCCCACCAGCGTCTCGAACTCCTCAAATTTCAAGGGTCGATTGTCCATGGCTGCTGGTAAACGAAAACCATACTCTACAAGATTTTCCTTTCGCGAGCGATCGCCGCCATACATGGCCTTTACCTGCGATAGGGTAACATGGCTCTCGTCCACAACTGTTATAAAATCGGCAGGAAAATAGTCGAGCAGGCAGAATGGACGAGTTCCGGGTAGCCTTCCATCAAAATAGCGAGAATAGTTCTCGATTCCAGAACAGTATCCCAACTCTTTTATCATTTCCAAATCGTATTCCACCCGTTGTTGAAGTCGTTTTGCCTCAAATGGTTTATCGAAGGCGCGCAGCTGCTCTACTCGCTTTACCATATCGTCCTGAATTTGGCGAATAGCGCCATGCATCCGCTCCTTTGTGGTCACAAATATACTTGCAGGATAAATTAGGACCTTCTCAAAATCCCCTAACTTTTGTCCAGAAATAGGATCGAACGACTGTATCGCCTCCACCTCATCGCCCCAAAAGATAATTCGGTAGGCCAAATCGCCATAGGCCAAAAACACATCCACCGTATCGCCTTTAACGCGAAAAGTTCCACGGCTAAATTCAACTTCATTGCGAGAATATAACCCATTGACTAAGAGCCGGAGAAATTGGTTACGACCAACGGTGCTTCCAATCGCCATTTCTACTGTATTTGAATGAAAATCTTCGGGGTTACCAATACCATAGAGGCACGAAACCGACGAAACCACAATAACGTCGCGGCGGCCAGAGAGAAGCGCAGAGGTAGTACTTAAACGCAACTTCTCAATTTCGTCGTTAATAGCAAGATCCTTTTCGATGTATGTATCGGTAGTAGGAAGATAAGCTTCCGGCTGATAGTAATCGTAGTAGGAGACAAAATACTCCACAGCATTCTCCGGAAAAAAAGACTTAAACTCCGAATAAAGTTGAGCAGCCAAAGTTTTATTGTGGCTTAAAACAAGCATTGGTCTGTTGACTTGAGCAATTACGTTGGCTATGGAAAATGTTTTTCCCGATCCCGTAACGCCGAGCAAAGTCTGGAAATGTTCGCCTGCGGCCAACCCTTGCACCAGCCCCTCAATGGCCGTGGGCTGATCCCCGGTGGGAAGAAATTCTGAAACAATCTTATAATCCACGTTCCTGTATATAAAAACCGAAATGTACGTTACAACTTCAACTCCATTATTATAAGCTTACTGCAACACATGAAACTGTTGCATCATATAATCACATGATAACATGCCGATTACTAAGAATAGTTGCCTAGCAAATAAAACACGGAAAGTTAATAAAACTAACGGAATAGTGTAGTGATAGTTCAACGCGATAAGGACAATGCTTCAATCTCCCATTACTTAGGTTCAGTTGGCAATTATTCACGTTATCAAAAACAGGAACAAAACAAGTCACCGGGCAGCAGCCCTCTTTACTTGGCGGAGTGGCTGGATTTAGTTATCAAGATGGTATCCACCAACCTATCAAAATCGATGGGCTTTGAGAAATAACCATCAAACCCAAGAGCTAATACGTTTTCGGGCTCATTGCCATAAATGTAGGCAGTTTGTGCAAAAATAGGCACTGCAGGCAACATTTCCTTGATGGCATTAAAAACAGTATAGCCATCCATTCGAGGTAATTTCAGATCAAGAATCACAACATCCACAACATTCCCGTCCTTCAAATAGTCAATGGCCTTTTCGCCACTTCCCATAGCAACAACCGATGCACCATTATAAGTCAGCACCTTTTCAATAAGAATTTGACTAGAGATATCGTCCTCAACCAATAGTATGTGATATCCAATTAACTTTCCTGCCATAATATTCAAATCCCCCCTAATAGAGCACTGCCAACGTATGATTAAACCAAGATCACAAATCTAAGGAAAGCCTATCAAGAAGAAAGCACAAAACTCTGCATTGGTAATAATTTTACGATCATTAGTGTAATAAGCATGCCAAGATCATAGATTATTTGTTTAATCATTGGTAATTTAACGACATGAAAAGAGACATACTGAGAAACGTTGTTGCTGCCATAATCTATCTACTGCTTGCGCTACCACCAATGCTATTGGGGCATCACGAAGGTATTATTGCCCCCTTTTGGCCTGCCAGCGGATTTGTTGTATTTGCCATACTATACTTTGGATACAAAGTATTACCAGGAATTTTCGTTGCTGCCGTTGCCGCCAACTATGGTATGGCAGTAACAGCGATAGGCACACCCAATATTAGCATTGGCATTTTTGCCTTATTGGTAGGCGTCGGTAATATATCGGAGGCAGTAGTTATAAAAATGATTCTTGGTTCCAGAACCGCTATTTCGATAATATCAAATACAAAAACATCCTTTAAGTTTATTGGAGCAGCAATCATAGGAACCGCAATTTCTGCTTTATTTGGCAACACAAACCACCTTTTCTCCAAAGAATTTTTTCTTATTCAGATACAAAACGATGTCATTATATGGTGGTTAAGCCACCTAATTAGCATCATAATAATTGTTCCTCTATTTTTAACAGTAGTCCAACCAATAAAACTCAAATTATCGCGATTGAACGCGATTGAACTATTTATTTTTGTCATCGTGTTTGGGTTCATAGAATTCTCCCTTAAGCAACGAATAGCCTCACCTACCTCCTACAATTCGCTGATATTTATCTCAATACCAACCATACTATTCTTTGCATATCGATATCCTCGAGCAGTAGCGTTCCTTGGCGTTTTAACGCTATACATCCTATCTGCTTATAGCGGGATTAATGCAGCACCACCGTTCAACATCGCTGATATTCCGATGCGATACCTATCTATACAGCAGTTTCAGCTAGTGCTTGGCAGCACAATTCTAGTTGCTGTAACCATTCTTTCGGAACGAAAAGAAATTTTTAGAAAGTTAGCAGAGGGGTTTGTATCCATTGAGCAAAAAGTGAAAGAGCGCACCAGCGAACTTGAGTATGCCAATCAGATGCTTATGCAAGAGTTTGCCATGCGCGAAGAAATTGAACAACAACTTGTAGCAAAAGAGGAACTTCTGAACCATACTCAGCAATTGGCACGAATCGGCAATTGGGAATACACGGTTGAAACGAATACAATTACCTGGTCGGAGGAAACTTTTAGAATATTGGAATTACCATCTAAACAAGACATCTCAAATTTAGAGGACTTGCAGTTAATTGTCGGCGATTACCGAAGCTCAGTATTTAAAACCCTTCTTTCGAAATGCATTGATAGCAAGCAGAATACACAAGAACTTATCACCATAAGAACAGCACTTGGTAAGCAAAAAACTGTTCTTATGAAGCTCCATCCCTTTACCATAGGAGGAAGTGTTTTGAAGGTAAATGGAATCATTCAAGACCTCACCAATTTGCTCGAAAAGGAACGAGAACTTGCAGAAAGCGAGGAGAAATATCGTTCATTATTCGACACAAGCATTGACTCAATTGTTGTATTCGAAACAGATACACTGAATATTATTGATACCAACCCAGCCTTCTCAAAACAGTATGGCTACACGCGGGAGGAAATACTCGGATTAAAATACGCAATACTTACTGCGGATGAAGGCAAAACCTTAAGCCAAACCTTTCAAGATATGAAGGAAGGAAATTCTAGAGAGAAAATCCACCTTCACCGCAAAAAAAATGGAGAGACCTTTTACCTAGAAGGATCGATTAATCCGTTTAACTTCAGAGGCAAACAAATATGCTATGCCATTTCGAATGATATAACGCAGCGCGTAAAAGACGAGCACGAACGGGTGGAGCGAGAGAATAGATTCAGAAGTTTCTTCGATTCCAATCTCGTTGGCTTTGCAGAGATTTCCATTGATGGAGAATGGTTAAATTACAACGAAAGGCTATGCACACTGCTAGGAATAACAGATATAGAACTTAAAAACACCACTTGGATGGAGATTACGCACCCAGATGATCTTCCTACCGAAAACAAACTGGCTCATAAAGTGCTTACCCGCCAAATAGAAAACTATTCCATAGAAAAACGCTTCATAAACAAGTCAGGATTAACCATTCCTACTCGAGTTTACATATCTCCCATGCGCACTGGGCGAGGAAATATCCGATCGTATGTTTGTATTGTAGAAAACATTACCGAGCAAAAGGAGGCAGAAGCGCTTCTGATTGACAGCCGTAAGAAACTTGAAGCGGCCCAACAAATTGGCCACGTCGGAAGTTGGAGTATTGATCTGGAATCAAAACGTATGACCTGGTCCGATGAGGTTTTCCGGATTTTCGGTTTTAAAGAAAATGAGTTCTATCCATCCTATACCACCTTCAAAAAAATTATAGACGGAGGAGATCAGCCGCTACTTGACAACCTCCTTAAAGAAGCGAAAAGTGGAAAGAAGATAACGGTAAAAACAGAGCAAAAGATCGCAAATAGAACAAATGAAGTTCGGTATATTTCCATGAACATATCGACACAACCGAATAAGGATGGCATCACCACTGAGTTAATTGGAAGTATTGCCGACATTACCGATCTGAAGACTACCCAGATAAAACTCGAAGCGGCAAATAATACTAAGGAAAAAATGCTTTCCATTATTGCCCACGATTTAAGGAGCCCATTAGCAAGCGTAAAGCAAATTGCGGATCTACTGGCTGGTGAATGGCAGATATACGATACAGAGACGATAACCAACCTACTTTATGGATTGAGAAGCAGCACAAACGAGACTTTCAATTTACTGGAGAATCTATTAGGCTGGGCCCGCGCACAAAAAGGTGAGTTAGTATTTACCCCTCACAAACAGGATGTATGTGGAGTGATAAAAGAAACCCTTCTCTTGGTAAAGAGTACCGCCATTTCAAAAGATATTACATTACATGAATCCAGTCCAAAAAACGCAATAGCCAACTTCGACCTTGAAATGGTAAAGTTGATTATCCGCAACCTAGTTTCGAATGCGATAAAATTCACTCCTCCAGGAGGCGATGTTGAGGCAAAAATCATAGCAGGACCCGATGTTATCGAGATTCAAATAATCGACAACGGATTGGGAATGAATGAAGAAACCATCGAGAAAATAATGGATAAGAACACCCATTATACGACTTCCGGAACCATGGAGGAGCGCGGAAGTGGACTTGGACTAAAGCTGGTGATAGAATTCATTGAACGGAATAGAGGTCAACTATGGGTAACGTCGAGACTAGGTGAAGGAACTACGTTTCACGTTACACTGCCTGTATAAACAGAATCCTAGTGAAAAATAATCGATGCCAAAAAATTCGTAACATGCAATATTTCAGCGCTAATTGAAGACACGATATTATCTCTTTTTTTTTGAAAAGATGATTCACTGCACAAAGGCTTGCCATATTTTTGCAGCATCTAGAATTCAATCCATCATGCCAAAAGAGAACGCTGTCACGATTAGTTCACTTTGCTGCGGAGACTATTTGGCTAATCATTTATAAAGTGCTTTTGAGTATACTGTAGTCGACTATGAATGGAGATGCTAACCTATACAAGGAAATTCACTCCGGTTGCTTTATTGGCGAGCGGTATCGCCTCTGACAAAATATATGCACGAATAATAGACCGAAGGAATTACTTCCTCAAAAGTATAGGGGCTTTAATGTAATAGACTAATCAGCACACAAATTGCATCATTGATTTGTTTATATTTCGCACCTAACTTATAACATAATATTTATGCGTAGCCTCCGCTCTACAATAAATATCGGGTTTATACTCATCTCCACTATTACTGCAATTGTTATTGGTGGTGTAAGTTTAATCTTGGGTATTCAATACACCGAGAACGAAGCAAAAGAGAAGTTAACGTTAATGGTTAGCGCATATTCTAGCGAAATAGAGCAAAGCCTTGGTAAAATACGATCGTATTCCGATGTTTTAGAAAGTTTAATTAACTCTATTTGGAACGATAATCCAACCGAGTCGGAGCAGATCAAAAAACAGAAGTTGGCAAAATTTATGTTGACTTACTGCAAAAGCGCCAAGCCCAACAGCTTTTGGATTGTATTTAATCCCAAAGCAACAAACCCGCCTTATGCACTAAGCCTATTCGACTCCACCGAGCGAGGAAATTACACCTTCGAACCCGATTACAACATATTGACCATTGACACTACAATATACGATATCGCATGGTGGAAAAATGCTCAGAAAGATGGAGAGACCTGGACTAACCCATACTATTGGAAGCCATGGAACAAAACGATTATCAGCTATGCAAGGAAACTTACGGTAAAGAATCAGTTTATCGCAGTCTTTGGATCGGACTTTTTCTTCAACAAATTGAAAGTAAAAATAGCCTCTGCCAAATCCTTTAATTCTGGGTATTTCTGGATTGTCGATCAAAATTACCAAATGATTCTTCACCCTACGCTTCAAAACATTAAAGTGAGAACAATTGACAGCGGCAATATTATCGACAAAATATCGGAACAAAAATTGAGAGAAGGAAACCTAACTTACGAATACCAAGGAAAGCAAAAAATGCTTGCGTTTAAGCGGCTATCAAACAATTGGACTCTTTGCATGTCGGTGCCTTACAGTGAAATACACAAACAACAACGAACAATTACCATAATCATTATGGGGCTAATGCTCCTACTTTCAGTCTTAGCTATTTTAATAAGCACAAACCTTTCGCGCAATATAACCAACCCATTAACTGGGTTTATCGCCATTTTTAAAAAGGGAGCAGAAGGAGATCTATCCGTTAGAACTTCCACGAATTCTCCAACGACAGAGATCTTAGCACTTTCAGAAAATTTCAACTTTTTCATGGCCCGCATGCAGTGGCAGGTAACAGAGTTGGAGGAAACTAAAGAATCACTAATACTAGCCATCCGCAAAGAGGAAGAAGCGAATCGCCTAAAATCAGCATTCCTGTCCAACATCTCACACGAAATAAGAACACCCCTAAACGCAGTAATCGGATTCTCAGAACTGATCAAAAAAGAAAAACTTTCAGAAGAGGAAAAAAACAGATTTTCGAACCTAGTGGTTAAAAATGCATATGCGCTGCTGCGTACCCTCGATGATGTGATCCAAGCCTCAAAGATTGAAAGCGGAAACCTCTCAGCCACGATCGAAAAAACCACAGTAAGCAACGTTTTAGATTCCGTAATTGAAGTTTATACAAAGCATAGAGGAACTTATGTCATCTCGAAGGAAACAGAACTAATCGTAGAGAACAATTCAACCAACGAAACTGCCTATATTCTCACCGATATCATGTTGTTGCAAGAGATGCTCTCACAAATGCTTGAGAATAGCATAAAATTCACTGCCGAAGGCACGATAAAGATAGGTGCTATTGTATCGAACTCAACGGTAGTGTTTTACGTCGAGGACACTGGAATTGGGATTGCACTAGAGAAGAAAGAAAAAATATTTGATTTGTTTTATAAGGCAAACCACAACCAGAGTCAACTATTTGGGGGCTCCGGTCTGGGATTAACCATTGCAAAAGGAATTGCAGATCTATTGGGTGCCAGCCTATGGGTTGAAAGCGAACCTTCAATAAAAACAACCTTCTTCGTAGGCCTACCCCGAATTTATTAGACATACATTAAGACTATGATTATCTAGGCAGTAATTCCCCTAGATCTTATTTCTGCACGCTTTGCCCTAAACGTTTCGAAATTATCGCTATTGAGACTTAGTTGCGGCTATTGACTTAATACCCGATATCTAAAAACAAAAGAGTAACTTTGGATATGCTATGGGCAACGATACCTCACCATTCCATGTTAGTTGATTTCTACCTGAAAACTAATTGCATTAACCTTATAATACTGCGAAAATGGACAAGCAAACTTTCAAAGAAAACGCAAAGAAAAGCATCGACGATATCTTTGCTAAAATAGAGGAACTTGAAGCAAAGAACGAGAACTTTAAGGAGCGATCAAAAATTGAGTATGATGAAAACTTGGCTGAACTAAAGGCAAAAAGAGACGAATTACAGGCGAAATATCGGGAACTTGAAAATGCTACAGAGGAAAAGTGGGACGAGGTGAAAATTGCGTTCTCGTCGGCCTCCGAATCGTTCAAAGAGGGCTTTTCCAAAATCACTGCGCTTTTTAAGTAGGAGGAAAGTGCATGCGGCCGGGTCAAGGCTTCTCAATCGAATTATAAACTTCGATTGAGAAACCTCCCGGCCATTTGCTTTTTACTGGTATGATTATTGTTTAGTAAACGAACGTAACTAAACTACCACCTTATGAAAAGCATAATTCAAATGGGGTTTCTCGCCACGGCACTAATTGCATCTGCTATGCTGACCTCATGTAAAAAAGACAATACAAGCGATACAAATGACCAGCCGGGTGATCCGGTAAATATTACCCTACAGGTTTACCAAAAGGAGGTGGTCGACTCAGCCAACCAATTTGCCATTGAGCTGTTCAAACCTATCCTTGCCGATGTCGGGGAAACCAAGAACGTAATGATATCCCCATTCAGCATTACCAGCGCCCTGTCCATGACCCTCAACGGTGCAGCAGATAAAACCTTTGATGACATACGAATAGCACTAGGTATGAATGGCAAAACCCTCGACGAAATCAACGACACCTACCTTAAGCTGATGACCGAAATGGTACCGGTTGATAAGCGGGTGGTTGTGGAAATAGCCAACTCGGTATGGGTAGAAAAGCGCCTCGCAGTGAAGCCACCCTTTATCACCGCGCTGCAAACATGGTATAAGTCGGAGTCCCGCTCGATTGATGTGGCCGATCCACAGGCGGTGGCTACGGTAAACGGGTGGATTGCCGACAAGACACACAACAAGATCACCAATATGTTGGATAGGCTGGATCCAGATTTGGCCATGTTGCTGATAAATGCGGTTTACTTCAATGGCAAGTGGCGTTACCAGTTCAAAAAAACCGAAACTAAAGAAGAACCCTTTTTCGTTTCTCCCACTGCCCCAAAAACAGTGCCCATGATGCACCAAAAGGCAAACATGAAGGTGGTACAAACCAACAACGCTGCGATCGTTGAGATTCCCTATGGCCAGGGCAACTACACCATGGTGGTGGTTTTACCCAATGAGAATATGACTACCAATGAAGTGGCAACATCCCTCAATGCAGCACAATGGCGCGAATGGATGGAACTACTCAACCGCAATACACATGAGGTTAATCTTAGCTTGCCGCGGTTCAAGTATGAATTTAAACGCCTTTTAAACGACGACCTTACCGCGCAGGGAATGGGCATAGCGTTCACCGACAAGGCCAACTTTAGCAACATCAGCGATCAGGGACTGATGATAAACCGAGTGCTTCATCAAACGTTCATCGAAACCAACGAGGAGGGTTCCGAAGCCGCTGCGGCTACCGTTGCGGAGATGGGAATTACGTCCGTTGAACCAACCCAACCAGTTACCGTTACCATCAATCGTCCATTCCTCTACTTCATACGGGAAACCTCAACAGGCACCGTGCTGTTTATGGGAAGGGTAAGCGATCCAACTATGAATTAAAACACTCGATATACTATGCTGTATGTCCAATCCTTTTGCTCAAAAAAGGTAGACATCCGTAACGAAATAAAGCCGTCAGACTCCTACAGTCTGACGGCTTTTTTCAATGTATGAATTAGACTACCTTCTCTCGAACCGCACCTCCTTAAGCGATTTTACCGCTCTGTCGGAAAAGAAATCGCAAGCAGGAAATATCTTAAAACAACCACCATCCTTATCGCTTTGGTCGTTTAACAGTAAAAATTCTGCCTGATCGTTGCGGTTAAAGAGTTCGGCATAGGTCATGGCAACACGGTAACCGTCGAATCCGGCAAATACAAACAGGCCATGCTGAATATTCTCCTTCGCCAAAGTGTAATATGGTTCCATTACCTCTTTTAAAACATACCCCGTAAATGGCGTAGTGCTATGGATTCCGCGGCCACGACCATAAAAAATGGAGTGATAGGTTATTTTGCTCAGCTCCTTAGAAATCTCCTTTATCACAACCTCTTTTCCATTCTCAGCCGTCAGCTTAAACGATTCGCTAAACATGGGCGATAATCCCTTTTGCACTTTGAATGTGGCATCGATCGACCGGATAGTGATTTTTGAGGGGTTGGAGATATTGCGCGCGGTTAACAAATCCAAGGGCACCACCAACTTCGATGTTTCAGGAAGAGGCCACAATTCCATGGTTTTGCTCGGTACTATCCGCATCACGGCATTTGCAATGATAATATTCTGGAGATTATTCGGGTAGTATAACTCCCCCCACGATAAAATAACCTTCTCACCCTTATCGTTGCTCACCTCAATGTAAAGATCGATGATTGGTGCAAAGTCCTTTCCGTTTTTCTTCTGCAGTTTCACCTTGTTTAGGATATCGAAAAGCGAATATCCGTCGTAGCGGTAAGCGCCCTCAAACGTATTGCTCCCATCGGGGTTTAACTTGGTCTCCTTCACAATCACCGAATGAATAGGAAGTTTGCTGAAGTCCACCACTCCTGGGTTAGCAATTTCGCCATCAACCGAAAGGGTAACCATTGGCAACGGCATAACGGTTTCGTTATCGTAGAAGTTGTTGGTTAAATCGGCCGTGTCGCGCGCAGCAACTTGAGCCTCGGCTTGCTTGGGCAACCATGTACCCAATAGCACGAAGGCACCAAAGATTAGTAATGAATTCTTCATTTTTTAGTGTATTATAGGTTAAAATCTCGTTTGGTTATGCGTTCATTTTTACTCTCATCACTCCGTTATTCAAAAAGAAATTTTCTAAATTTTCACACCAACACTTAGGGTAATATAGCGGCCCGGGCCAACAGCGCCCTTACTATCGTAAAGTTTCTTATCTAAAATGTTTTGAATAGTAAAACTAGCATTCACATATCGATGAAATTCGTGCGACAGCTTTAGGTCCAGCGTGAACCATTCCGGATACTTATTCGACAGAACCACTTCATCATAAACATTCTGATCGTTTACAAACATCTGGCCTGTATAGCGGCACGATAATCCGGCATTAACAATCCGACTCCTTACAAAAGCCCCCGCAGCAAAGGAGTGCTCAGGAACATCCGTTAAGTGTTTTCCCGTTAAACTTACCGGATCGATAGAAGAAAGGGGCTTGTAATCGGAAATCTTGGCACTACAGTAGGCGTAGTTTCCGAACATGGTTAAGGCGGCAGTTGGGCTGTGGGAGACATCGAACTCCGCCCCGTAAATATTCACGCTCGATATGTTTGATCGTATCATAATAGGTCTATCGCCATAGCCCATATCGATGCTACTGCCGGTAGAAACGTAGTAGAGAAAATCGGTTCCGCGTGAGTAATATAGGCTGGTGGAAAGTTTGATGTTTTTCACCGGAGAGAAATCGCTGCCCACCTCAAGATTATCGAGATACTCGGGTTTTAAGTTCGGATTGGCAACCTTTAGCCCACCCTTAATTCGCCCTGTACGGCAAAGATCGTCAAGCACCGATGGCCTAAAACCACGGCTGTAACCTCCGTAAATCCGAAACCTATCGCTGGGTCGATACTGAAGGGATATGCGAGGGCTGAATGCCCCCCACTTTACAGCACTTTGGTCCGAGAACTCATACTGGGTAAGGAATACCGTTTCGGCCGATGGACGCTCAATAGTAAACGCCCCATCGTAGAACGTGGCTACATCGTAGCGCAGCCCAACGAGTAGTTTAAATCGATCGGTTAGCGAAATATCATTCTGGGCATAAAGACCGTAAAAATTCATCTTGCCATCGTTGTCCACCTTATCGGTTGAGGTGTAGTAGACATCCGATGCATCAACCCGACCATCGCGAATATCGAAACCAGCAGTAAGGGTGCTCTTACCCATGGAATAGTTGGCGCTCGATAGCAGCCCAAAATCTTGCCGAATGGAAGTTACCTCATACCAGGTGTAGTCATCCTTCTTGTACTCGTTCACCTTAAGGTAGTGCTCGTCGATGTAGAAGAGCGAGGTATTCCAGTTCACTGCACCCACCTTACCATTCAAGTTTGTTCGCAGCTGATAGGTTAAATACTCGGTGGTGTTGCCCTCGGGCTGATAAACCTTTTCGCCTGTGCCCCTCAGCCCATTGTATAGGCAAAAATCCACTTCGGCATTTAGTTTATCGGATAGGCCGTAACCAGCCATGAAATTTAAGGCCTTCTCGTCAACGTTCGATTTCACAACGAATGGGTTGGCCTTTCTGTCAGCGTTGGACTGGGTAATATACCCATCGCTCTGCTTGTAGAAGCTGTTTGCTGCCCAGTAAAACCCTTGGTTCGATTCCGGTCTCATTTTCCCAGCCAAATTAAGCTTTAGCCCTTTGGTATTGTAGGTGCCATACTCTGTAGTTAAGCTGCCTTGAATAGTTTTCGTGGGTTTTCGAGTGACCACGTTGATAATTCCGCCCATTGCATTTCCACCGTATAGCGCCGATCCTGGACCTTTCATCACCTCAATCCGTTCCACATCGGCCGTGGAGATAAGATTCCAGTTCACAGAACCACCATCGGCCTTGTTTACCGGAATTCCATCCAGAAGCACCAGCGTACGCGCCTGCTCGTTGCCGCTTAGCCCCCGCATGGTCACCGACGATTTAGTGGAAAAGATGCCAAACGAGCGGCTCACCTGAACGCCGGGAAGCAGTTGTAGGTATTCGTCGATGCTTTGGCCTGCAACCATAGCAAGCCGTTCGGTCGAAATCAGGTTTACCCTTCCGGGAATCTGGCTAATCCGGTTCTCCGACCGAGTGGCAGAAACCACTACTTCATCGAGGCGAACCTCATCTTTCACCATAAGTATATCGAGGGAGATCCTGCTGTTTTCGGAAAGAACTACTGTCTTTGCCTGCTTTTTGTATCCGATGCACGTAAAGGTTAGATTACGCGTTCCCGCTGGGGTATTTTCCATCTGAAAAAAACCATTGCCATCGGAAACGGTCCCCTTGTCCTCGAGCATAACATTTACTCCGATGAGTGGTGATCCATTTTCCGAATCCTTTACATACCCCGAAATGCTTTGGGCGTTCAAAAAAAGCGGAAACAGCAGTATCAGTAGTAGGTTGCACTTTATCATCACGGCTATTTTTGAATTTTAATATCGAGTTCCATATACCCGACTGAACTTAAATCGGCATGTAGCACCTTTATCAAACCAAACTTGCCATCTTCGGTTTTAAAGGGAATTACCTTCCCTGTATTGCAGAACTTGCATAGCCCACTTACACTTTGTGGGTTAAATGCCATTACTAGAAGGCTATCATTTTGTGCCCGATCAAACTTATCGGACGAAATTAAGTTGTTGTCGGAGGCGCCATAATCGTAGGCGGTTAACCGGGCTTGGCTCCACGATGCAATTTCGGGATAGTGGCCGGTTACCGAGCTGCTGCCTGTATACCCAGGGCAGCAAAGCGTAGGGGAGAGAATTCCGCTGGTAGTATACACAAATCCAACCAAATCGATATCGCCCTCATGGCCTGATACATTTGTTTTGCTGTAGAGGTTACCCGTGTGTAAGTCGAGATAGTTCGGCAGGTAGGGGTTGCCCTGCATACCAATTTTCACGGATGGGTAGTGGTAAATTTCGCCGTAAGCCGAACCAGCTCCGAGGTTCACTGTTAGTGTGGTTACCGCTGAATCGCGGTTGGAATTTAGCATTAGAAAGCGCCATATCTCTTTGGTCGCTGACGATTTATAGGCCGTAAAATCACGGTCTAACCCACCATCAGGGATATACACTCCTTGATCCAGTTCGGTAATTACCACTCCATCGGCAATACGCTGGATTTTAATATTGGTGATTATGGCATTGCCATCGGTTGCGGTAATGCCAAAGGTAAGCTTCCCACCAACGGGAATAAATTGCTCATTTTGGGTATAGGCACCATTCTTCAGGAGAATTCTCGGCATTACGGTAGACCCATCCTCCTTTTTACATCCAGCAGTAGCCAGCAGAATGAGGCCCATATAAAAGATTAAGCGCTTGCAGTTCATGGGACGAAAAATAAAATGGCTGCAACCTGCAAGTAGAGCAGAGTGCAGCCAATATCAAACTAGGAAACCTAACTATTTCTTCATTTTTAGTTCAAACTTAATGCTGCCTTCGGCTCCTTGAACTACCTCAATTACCCTTAGCAAACCATAAACACCATTATGATTTTTGAAGGCATAGATATTATCCTTCTCCAACAGTTTTGCTTTCTTGTTTCCGCTTGTAACTGTATTGTCGAAGTAGCTATCAATAATAGCATCATTCTGATCGAGCTGGTCGAACTCGGCAACGGTAATTGCAGGATTGGGAAGTTGAAACTTGGTTAAATTCTTTACAGTCCAACTTTCAGGGCTCGTGGTGCCTGTGAATATGCCCGTAATGGTTGAGCCAGGTGAGGCCAAGGAAATGTCGTTGATTCTGTTATTAACTACATCGTGCTCATAGAAGCATAAAAAGTCAATTGTATCTTGATTTGCAAAGGCGACTTCCTGTGTGAATACCTTGTTTTGCCCTGTTGAGTAAAATCCACCAATAGTGGTATTGGACTGAGCACCCATGGTGACAATAATCTTTGCAGGCTCATTGTCGTCATCCTTGGAGCACGAAGCCATAATAAAAACGGCAGATAAGGCGAGTAGTAAAACTTTAAGATTTGAATTCATCGTTGAAAAGGATTAGGGGTTTAAATGGTTCTATTTTGTTCAGCAGTAATTGTAGATATAGATATGCAATAAAATGCACATCGACAGCAAAAGTAGAAAAAAAGTTAACAAAAGCACGAATAGGTAGAACAATTTACACGTCAGGTCACTATAAGACCCAAATCGGTTCCGAACTGGAACAAATCATTTGGATAGTTCTTACTAATTGAAATTTAAATATCGGAATAAAAAGGGACAAGAAAAGGCCTAACTAAAAACCCATTCACTTTAGCAAGACAGCACTCACTATAAATAAATCAGAGGCTTCCCAGTTAGAAAGCCTCTGATTTAATTCTATTTAGCGAAGCGAATACTAATCTTTCTTTACTTTTTTAATAAGCGACTCGCGGATCATCCGGCGCAGCTCCAGCTGTCGATTCTGTACTTCGCCTCTAGCCACTGGCCGATACATTGTGGCATACTTACATTTCGCAGGTCTGATTTTCATCTTATCCATAGTACCGCTCACGTCCACACCAAACTTTATTGGCAATGGACTATCAACTATGGAGATATGGTAGTTAAAACTTAGGTCCATATTATGCCTTCCAGCAACCACAGCCTTATACTTGTCCATCACAATAAGGAACGGATAGATATCAATCTCCTGCTTAAATACAGTAAACTCCGCCGACAGACTATCGACTCGATTCTCCGTTTTTTTATTGAATTTCAGCGTCTTTGCAATTTCAGAAAAAGTTTCACCATCCATTAGCACCAAGTTCTGCCCCTTTATGGAGGCTGCTCCACGAATGGTCGATTTCTTTGGGTTATAGAGCGAATCCATGTAGGTTTCCAGAGCCATATGAAACTCCCCTTTCCCCTTGAATGAGCGGAGCATCGGCATTATTGTATCTAAATCGGGTAGCATCTTCAATAGCCCGGCTATCTCCACATTCATCATGTGATAATCGAGCCCCAAGTAGATATGGTTCTTACGCGGGGTGCGGTACATCATGGTAACCTGCATCTTAGCAGCCGGCGTAGTAAATACCAAACCATCCAATATCATAAGGCCATCCTTCACCCGCATCTCACCCTTAATACCACGGGCAGTATCGGCGCTAAACGTGGCAGTTTGAACGTTTACCCTCAGGGTTAAATCTACACCCTTTGGAACCATATAGGGCCCCGAAGCAGTTTCGGTAGATGCTACCGGTTTCGCCGTAGAATCTTCCTCCTCATAACCAATTCCGCTAGTAAGATTCATCAGCTGTAACGCATCGGTGTTGTTGCTCACAAAGTTGAAGTTACCTCTAAGAATGGAGTCTTTTCGAAAATAGGAAAGCACGTTGCTCAAAGTGCCGGACAGGCTGAAATCGGATCGATCAATCTTCAGTTTGCTCTCCTTAATGTTGAACACTTCGGGAGTGAAATCCATCTTAATGGCAGGAATTTCGAGCGGATAGGTTAACGACTCCATGGTGATGAGCCCCTTGTCCATGTTCACAAACCCCTTAACCAGCCACTGCAAAAAGATATCCTTTTGCGCTTTGTCGTTGATGACATCGGCATCGAGCTGAATTTTATTCATAGTAGCCGAGTTTGGCCCCATGGCCATCGCCAAGTTCTCGCCGGCATAAGTAAACTTAATCTTGGGTTGAACCGTATCATTCAGCACATCAGCAGTTAGCTTAACCTTAGCCATGCGTGCATAGCTCGATCCCATTTTTGCATCGAGATTGTCGCAGCTATAGGTTAGCAAAATCTCGGGCATCAGCTTCTTTCCCTTTAGCGGAAGCATGGTAAATTGCCCGGCAGGCTTTTGAATAGAAACGTTCATGGTATCCATGCTCGCCTCAAGTGCATCGAGCGCAAAGGTGCAGGCCACATTCGGAATCCTAGTAGTATCGAGTATATCGGAGGCCTCCAACGAAATAAGCGCATTTTTTATCACTGCGTTGAATCCAGCCAGTTTGCTTGCCTCAAGGTTCTTTGTGCTCACCTTGGCATAAACAAAACGTGAGTTTGCTGAGGCTTTATTTGGGTTTGGTAATGCAAAATCAATGGTAGAGTAATCGGTCTTCATCTTCAAACTATCGTAAACCACGTCGAAGTCCGAAAGCGCAACCGAGCCGGAAATCTTCATCTTATCGATCAGCATCTTTTCCACCTGCGACATCGAAAAGGTCGACTTTACCTGCCCCTTAACACGCCCCTTAATGGTTGTCTTCATATCGGCCGGAATCATTGGCGCAAACTCAGCCAATACAAGATCGGCACCGGAAGTTAAATCGCAATGTATATCCGAGAAGAGATGCGTTACCTTACCCTTTGTGCTAAAGGATGAGCGAGGAGTCTTAGCGCTGAATTGGTTAATGCGAAAGTAAGAAGTTGCATCGCTATTCAAATCAGAGTAGAATACAAAATCCCCCTTCATATCGTGAAGCGGCAGCGGGAATCCAGCATATTTAAGTGTTCCGTCTTCCATTGCAATATGAATATCCATCAACGGCATTTGCGAGTCGGTATAAACACCCTTAATGGTGCCCTCGGAGGAGACAAAACCATCGACAGCAACTCCTTTTAGATAGGATTGATACGATGGGGGAATAAGAGCCAGCGCAGGAGGAATGGGCAGAGATTTGACGTGATATTGAAGATCGAATATCATTTGCTTGCCAATGGTATCGTTCTGCACAGTGCCACTAAAATTAACGAGCATGTCATTAACCGATACCTCGGACTCGTCGAACTTAATAAGCTGGCGCGAAAGGATTACCTGCGCCGGGATATCAAGCTTTACCGCCCAGTCATTCATGTAGCGTTCCCCTTCAAAGCGAACCGACACTAAACCTTCGCTTACGCTCATGTGCGTTACCACCGTATCGGAAGCTAACGAGAGGGACATCTGAGCAGTAAGATTACGAACACCCGTCTCCATCTTCATCGATTGATCGATATAGGAAAGGTTGATGTTTTTCAGCGCTACATCAGCAATATTGATGTAGTTAAAACTCATCGACGAAGTATCGACAACCGCAGTGGTATCGGTTTTTACAATATCAAAATTGGTACGACCCAAACTATCCACAAAGGCATTGATATTACCGTTGCTCAGCTGCAGATTCGTCAACACCAACTCGTTTCGCTTCCAGTATGCCTCCACGTCCAACACGCCCACGAACTGATCGGCACTCACCAGCGTATCCGATTGTGCATTTGGGGTAGGATTTACCAGAACAAAGTGGTTTACCTTCAATCCAAAGTTGGGAAACGTGCTAAAGAAGGTTAACTCCACCTCCCCTATCTCTGTTTGGCAGGTAATATACTTGGCCGCTTGCGTACGCACAATGGGCGTAAGTTTAGCTGGAGTAAACACAAACCATACAACAATGCCAATGGCCGATAGCAGAAGAAACAGCAATAACCCAAACGAAATTGCGAACCACTTAAAAAACTTCTTCATTGATGTATGATTTTGTTTTGTAGCTATTCATAGAAAAAAAAGACACAGAGATACAGCGAAAATGGAGATTCACAGAGAGCATGTTTTCTCGGAAACCATCCGTAGTATGCTTTCTGCAACGGGACTGCTGAACCTACCTGCTTATCTTAGTATAAGCATATTTTGATCCATCTACATCATCGGTATACTTAAGCGAGGATGAAGTGAGTTCTGTTAACCGATAAACCTTTGGTATGTTTTTCCGAAAAACTCTTCCCATACTTTTGCGTACGGTTATTTGATGTATTAGCGTAAGTTCGTCCCCATCCATAGACCAAGTATAAGGTTGACCTTCGGCCTCAGTAACATCATCGGCAGTATCCCAAGTCGTACCCTTATGATCGCCCAAATACTTATAATTTTCGGTAGTATACGCCTTTCCTTTCACAATTCTTGATTGCCATTTTCCAACAAGCACTGTCTCGTCAAAAGTGATTTGTTCATCTTTCTGACAGGAGTTAAACATAAACAAGAGAGAAACACAGGCCAAGAGGCAAACGAGGAACTTCTTCATAGACATTGCGGTATTATTTCCGGTTTTTATTTTTCCAATAAACTTGTCACAAATATAGCATTTTAAACTTTTGCATGGTAAGAAAACGAGTAGACGTAGAGAAGAGTAATGTATCCTTGGAAGGAATCATTAGCCGAAGCCTACAAGACAACACAATTTGCTAAACTTCGGAATAGCACAAGAAGCCAATCCAAGAAGCCATTTATATGTAGGCGAGAGCATAGAGGTTAAAAAACAACAATGGCCAGCATTGCTGCTGGCCATTGCTTGATCACAATATAACTCGGTTTTAAAAAGGCCCAATCACAGATTTAACAATCTCCATCGACTCTTTGGTGGCACCGCTTATTGCCTCCAATGCCACAGGCGATAGTCCGGTTACCATATCTACCATGTTCAGTAGGGCTACGTATGTCTTACCATCCTCTTTCTCGTAAACGGAAATGCGGCAAGGCATCATTACCGAAACGATACGCTCGTCGCTTTTCTCGAGCATTTTTCCCGAATACTCAGGCTTGCAAATCTCGATCACCTGAACAGGCAGTACCTCTTTGCCTGCTTTAGCCAACGATTGCTGCAGATTGTGAATAGCAGGGTTCTGCCATTCCTTTAAGGTTGCTACGGCCACCAACTTTTCAACAGTAGTGGTCACGTCATAAGGGCTTACATGCTCAATGATTAGTCTATTTGCATTCATGGTCGGTAGGTATTAATGATTAATTCAGTTCCTTTGCAATAGCAATGGCGGCAATAGTTCCATCGGCAACTGCCGTGGTAATCTGCCGGTATTTTTTACTAATGACATCGCCAACAGCAAACACCCCGGGCATGCTGGTACGCATATCCTCGTCGGTTTTAATGTAACCCCAGCTGTCGAGCGCCAACTTATCTTTGAACAACTCAATATTCGGCTTCATTCCAATAAACACGAAAACACCATCGGCCACCAGCTTCGAGACCTTTTTCGTTTTCAGATCCTCCACCTCAGTAATGATCTTATCGCCATGGCGGACAAACGACCTCGGCTCATGCTCAAATAGCGTAGCAACTTTGGGGTTGGCGAGCAACTTTGCTTGAGCTTGCTTGTTGGCCGTAAAGGCGCCGAACTGGTGCACCATCGTGATATTACCGGCAAACTTACTAATGAAATCGGCTTCTTCCACTGCGGAGTTACCGCCACCGATAACCACAACCTCCTTATCGCCATAGTACTTGGCATCGCAGGTGGCGCAGTAGGAAATACCCTTGCCTTTAAGTTCCTTCTCACCGGGAACGCCCATCAGGTTAGGCGAGGTGCCCGTAGCAATAATAATTTTCTTTGCTCGAATGGTTTCGAACTCATCAATCACCACCTCCTTCTTTTCCAGATCGATCTTGGTTACATCCACTGCCACTTTATAGGTGGTGCCACACTGCTTGGTCTGCTCCGACATATTATGCGAGAGCATATAGCCCGCCTGCGGCTCAATAAAGCCCGGATAGTTCGAAACTTCGTGGGTTGTGGAAACATG
Source organism: Williamwhitmania taraxaci (assembly GCF_900096565.1). Taxonomy (NCBI): domain Bacteria; kingdom Pseudomonadati; phylum Bacteroidota; class Bacteroidia; order Bacteroidales; family Williamwhitmaniaceae; genus Williamwhitmania; species Williamwhitmania taraxaci. Next base: position 5,907 of record NZ_FMYP01000010.1, on the reverse strand, counting down.
TCCGCCAGGAAGAGCAACGTCCACGAGCACGGTATTGATCTTAGCCTGACAGAGGTAGAGCCCGGCGGTAAGTCCACCAGGACCAGCTCCAAGAATAATCACATCAAACTCCGAAACGGTAGGTTTTAAGTGCGCCTTTATCTCCGTCACCCGTTGAGCAGGGAGCATGGCATCGAGCCGATGGATAATATCGCTGCGCTTGATTCCACCAGCAAGCATACCACCCACCTGCGCACCATTATCAAAAAACAGTAATGTGGGCGAAGATTTAACCCCCAGCTGCTCGGCAAGCGCTTTGTTTTGCTGACGAAACATCTTAACAAACTTAATATCTTTACCATAAAGGTCGGATAGCCCATCGAACTTGGGAGCCAATGCTTCACAGGGAGGACATTCGGTAGAATAAAAATCGACTACTACCTTGCCACCAGCAAGCACTTCTTTATCGAATTCGGATGACGTTATCTCTCTCATTTTAATTTTAATTTCAGTTTAATTCCTTACTGCGTGTATCGGATTATTGTTGTGAACCCGATCCTTTACAACTAAGGTTGTGGTAAGTGATTGAATTTGTTTCTGAAATAGTATGTCGTGGCCTAAGCACAGCCCCATAGTGAGGGTTAGATCAACCGATTCAAGATTGAGTTGTTCCGCTTGGGCAAACGGATTACACGACACCGACTGAATCTCACTGGTTGCATTAACCTCCGATTGCTTAAAGCCTCCGGTAGTGCAAGAAACTGGAATCGTTTTAAACCCATTTTCCCGAAGAAATTGGGCTACCAAGGCGGCATCCGCCTCCATACCATAGCAATATGCAATTCCAATACGGTGAAAACGCATACTCGTTGAAAACTCAACAATCTCCTGCAAGCGCGATAGCGTTCCGGCTCGGCCATTATCCACGAGGTTTGCTGCCGCTTGAATTATGTTTTGATTATCGGGCAAACCGTAGGTTACCTTCAACGCCTCCGAATCAAACTTTTGGGCGTTACAGGAACCCGTTGCCCTGCAATTTTTGGTATTACATTTAGTGCAGTCCATTTCACTCAAAATATGAGGCAAACCCTAACTCGAGCAACTCCTTTACAGGACGACAATCGGACGAGCATACGCTACCGGTTCTGTTTTTAGCAATCGATCCGCACCCGCCACCACATGCCAACTGCATGCTGCAGTCATTACACTCGGAAATGGTAGTAACATCGCGATTTTCCCAAGCGCTTATCAAATCTGCCTTGCGTGAAATCGCGGGGTAGAATGTGCCTAGCGATTCGTCGGCCTTTCCAACGGTTGCCGTGCAGGAGTATATATGTCCGGTATAGTCGAACGCCCATTCCGATTTGCAGGCCGGGCAGGAATCAAACAACGGTTCGGGCAGCGTACCATTTTCGGAGAGAAACTTCGAAATAGAGTAGGCCGGCTTATAAAACTCAACAATATGAGGATGTTGCTTAATCAACTCAAATAGTTGCTCGTAGAGCGAAACTCGGCTAAAGAGCTTCCCAGGGGTCGACTGGCAATGGTGCAGCTCGTAGTTGCGACCAATTTGTGTTTTGAAGTAGGCACTCGAAGTCCAACCCTTATCGATAGCAAAGCGGGCCAACTCCGGTAGGTTTCCAATATTATCCTTGTCCACTACCATGCGAAGATTAACAACTACCTTCGCGGCAATGCAAGCATCGATACCCTCAATAATCTTATCGAAGGTGCCGCCCCCACCTTTCAGCAGGCGACGACTATTGTGCACGGCAGCGGTTCCATCGAGGGTAATCTGTATCTCACGAACATGCCCTTGCTTCAGAATATCGATATAATCGGCCAGCGAATAACCATTGGTAACAAAGCTAACGTCGAGGTTGGCAGCATTGGCCTGTTCAATAAGGTAAGCAATAAGCTCCCGCTGCTTGGGCGAATTCAGTAGTGGTTCCCCACCAAAAACGGTAATATATTTTTTTCGACCCGCAAATTCGGCTTGAATATACCGGAAGAACGAATCGATGATTTCGTTGGTTAGAGAACCTTCCGATGGGGCATATTCATCCTGATAGCAGTAGGAACATGCGAAGTTGCAGCTGTAGTTGGTAACGAAAAAAAGTTGGATTTCATCATCGTCGCGGCTATCGACAAAATCGAGATACTTGCTCCGGTAGAGCTTTGCCTCCTCCTTTTCATCGACCCAATACCCCTTCTCCGACAGCTCGGCAAGGAGCGTATCATCGACAGCGACCTCACTATTCCGCAGCTTGCTGATACGTTCAGCATCGGCAGGACTAACAATATCGGCATTACCAGTGAGCAGGTTTACGACAAAGGAGTTCTTAGAGTCCTTTATTTTTGAGAATATATTGTGCTTGGAAAAAATCATAGTTAATAGCTTAAAATCCAAGAGAAACAGAGAGGGCGGACATGCAACAGTTTAAGGACAAAGCTGCAAATCCACCCTACCCTATTCTACATTAAAACTAATCGTGGCAACCAGCAAGCTTCGTTGAAACTTTTGCGCAGCATTGCGCAACCTTAGCAGCCACTTCAACCTTCTTCTTTTTGATCAAACTTTTCATCGTTACGCGTATTAAGAAATTATTCAACTAATATAAACCATTCTTGGCTCACTTCTAAACATTTAAGCGTTAAAAACCCTTAACAACCACAGCTGCAACCACCTTTAGGTTTCTTTGAAGCAATGGTCCAGCTGGCCACTTTAATTTTCCCCTTATCGTAGGGGGCCGATTCCTCCAAAATGCTAACGGAAGAAAAACCGGCATTATCGAGCTGTTTTAAATACTCTTCGCGCGTTACCGATCCGGCCCAGCATTCGGCAATGGCCACGGGATCGTTCCGATACTCGTCGGGCACGGTCGTGGTGGAGTAGATATCGCTAATCACAAACCGGCCGCCCTTCTTCAGGATGCGGTATATCTCGTCCCATACCGCCTGCTTGTTTGCCGCATGGTTGATAGTGCAGTTGGAGATGACTAGGTCGGCTACCCTATCGGGTAATTCGAGACTTTCGAGTCCACTACGCACAAATTTTACGTTTGTCGCATTAAACTTAGCGGCATTCTGGCGTGCCTTTTCGAGCATACCATCGGAGATGTCGATGCCATAGACGAATCCTGTTTCACCAACCGATTCGGCCATGCGCAGCACATCGGTCCCGCGACCGCTTCCCAGGTCCACGCAAACCTCGCCGGTTAAAGGCTCGGCATAGTTAATGGCGCCACCACAAGAGAGGCAACAATCCGACTCGGCCAATTCGCTATACCTATTGTTTATCTCTTTAATTTCCATAATCGATTCATTGTTAATGGTGCACTAGCATGTTTTACAAGGGCTATTGGTTACAAACAGACCGAGGACGGATCCGAAGGCAATACTTAAATATGGATTGCTGGTGATAGCACACGAACCAGAGGAACAACCCACGAAGTGGTAATAAACAAAGCCTAACGTCCCACCAATAATCACACCCAGTGCAGGTTTCCAGAAAAAGGAAGAGCGTATCAATTCCTTGAAGGACTTTGGACTGCTCTTGGTTTTACATGTCTCGCTCATTCTATTGTAGTATTTGAAATGTCCTGATTTATAACGACACAAAGATACGCCTACGAAAGCCAACCCAACGAAACAAAGCCACAGGTAAAACAACTTAGTAGTTGACGTTGGACAGCTTTTTCATTGATCTAAATTAATTACAACAGCATCACACGTAAAATGGGCTACGCGATGATGTTCCTAAGATACAAAAAAACAAAAAAGGCAACCATTGCTAAAGCCTTTCTACAACCTACAGCCGAGTTAATCTATACAACCATATATTTCCGTAACGCACAAATAATTGGTAACTCAAACAGGACGAAATACATTTTTCACGAAAGGCTTATCCCTGCATTCAAATAGAGTAATTTACACAATAAAAAAAAACGATAGATTGGAGACAAGAAAAGTGGACTGGAAAAACGTTTCAAAAGATTTCCCTACCTTCGATTCGGCTTAGGGTAGAATCAGGGTGCTACAGATGTCCTTAGCCAAAACCTAGCAATCGAGCATTAACAACTATATTAAAGCATGAATCCTACTAATTTGATTACAAATATTAGAAAGCATGTTCATCTTGGCGAAGATGAAATTTTAGTTTTAGAGAAATCCGTTAAATGTACTGTTTTAGAGAAAAATGAGTTCATACTAAAAGAAGGTCAAGTATGTCAGTCAATGTATTTTGTTGAAAAAGGATGCTTGCGAATGTACTTTATTAACAAAAGGTTATCCGAACAGATTACACAATTCGCAATAGAAAACTGGTGGTTGTCCGACTACTTTAGTTTTATGAATAAAAGCCATTCTGACTATTATATCCAAGCCATTGAAAAGTCAAAAATATTAACAATTGATAGCCATATATATGATGAGTTGCTCATAGAGATGCCACAACTAGAGAAATACTTCAGGATAATCATGCAAAAAGCGGTAGCTGCCTCACAGCATAGAGCAAAATTACAATACCAAATGTCCAAGGAGGAGTTTTATCAGCACTTCGTAGCCTCATTCCCTGATTTCAATCAACGCGTACCACAATACATGATTGCGTCTTATCTTGGACTTACCCCTGAATACGTAAGTGAACTGAGAAAAAAGAAATTATAATACCGTTTCTTAAACCAGCTTAATTTCATGAATCTCCTGTGTGATTAATTTTGCAGTTGTATTTTCATTCTAATAAAAACTAAAATGGAAGCAAAAGAAGTCATTCTGGAGGCTATGAAAAAAGATGGAACGCCATTAAACGCAGGGAAAATTGTCGATCTCACAGGCCTTGATCGTAAGATTGTTGACAAGACCATGACTCTGTTAAAAAATGAGGGTCTGATTGTTTCACCTAAAAGATGCTACTGGCAGCCTAAATAGGTGCCAATTTTGATTAGTAACGAGTAATAATTTAAAATCATGAAGATGAGCGAGGATAAGAAACTTTCAGCCAAATTTTTTGAAGTACTGCAACATGAAGGTGTTGTCGCAATAATGTCGTGGGGAATAGAACCGCATATAGTGAATACATGGAACTCCTACCTAGTAATAACTGATGATGAGCGAATATTAATTCCCGCATATGGTTTCAGGAAAACACAAAAAAACGTAGAGGTTAATAGCACTGTTAAAATATCATTAGGCACCAAAAATGTTCTTGGTCATAAGGATTATCCGGGAACCGGTTTTATCATAACAGGTAAAGCCAAATATATCGAATCAGGAGACGAATATGATATGATGAAAAACAAATTCTCTTTTCTGACAAGAGTGCTAGAAATAAGTGTTGTGAACGCAAAGCAAATGCTATAAAACAAGAAAATAAACGTTAACACCACTAACTAAATCATTAAACTTCAAATCCAAAGACATCAAATACAGCGAATTATCCAAAAGCACACAGAAAGCATAAACGCTCTCGAAGTTATACTCTGAGAGTGTTTTTGTTACATATATATCAGAGAACATAAAGATCTCTTCAACAGCATGCTATCGGTAGATACGCACATTCTTTAGTTAGGAAACACTCTATAAATACACGATCTGCATTCGTGACAAGAAAATGTTTGTGCATCTTCCTAAATAGATGGGAGTTCTGAACGACGATACCAATAATCTACTTTGTAGTAAATAAGTTAAAATCATCAAATACTGTATGGCGCTCTTATTTTTTTGAGTTCTCGATCAAGTTGGGTTGCCAAGATTACGACCCGCTTGTTGAGCCTTGCCAGTTTGGCTTCATATTCGGAAATATCACAACCCTTTTCTTCGATTTCTTTCAATTAGATAAAACGGTCGAAGTTGTGCCACCCATTTCGGTTCAAGTTGTGCCAGGCGTTTCGGTCGAAGTTGTGCCACTTTTTTAGGTGCATTTAGGCT
>NZ_FMYP01000009.1 GCF_900096565.1 Williamwhitmania taraxaci | reverse complement strand
GCTATGTCGAACCAAAAAAATGGCAAAATATCCACCAAGCAAACCTAAATACGCTAAGATTTAAAACCTAGCAATCGACCTGCGGATTTAAGGCACTAACAAATTACCGAAAGCCTATTTTACAGCATTTTGCGCTTCTTTTAACCTTTAACTTTTAACCTTTAACTATTTAACCTACCTTTGCCCCCCGAAAAAAATATCAAAAAGCGATAATGGGACTTCAATGTGGTATAGTAGGACTGCCTAACGTGGGCAAGTCGACACTCTTTAATTGCCTCTCGAACGCGCGGGCGCAAGCAGCAAACTTTCCGTTCTGCACCATCGAACCAAACCTAGGGGTTATTACCGTTCCCGACGATAGGCTCAATACGCTGGCGTCCATCGACAAGCCTACCCGAATTGTCCCCACCACCATCGAAATTGTGGATATTGCCGGACTGGTAAAGGGCGCAAGCAAGGGCGAAGGGCTTGGCAATAAGTTCCTGGCCAACATCCGCGAAACGGATGCCATTATTCACGTGCTCCGCTGCTTCGACAACGATAACATAACCCACGTAGATGGTTCCATCAACCCGCTACGCGATAAGGAGATTATCGACATGGAGCTCCAGCTGAAAGACTTAGAAACGGTGGAGTCGAGAATCAGCAAGGTGGAGAAGATGGCCAAAACCGGTAGCGACAAGAGTGCAAAAAAGATTTACGACATACTATCCCAATACCGTCAAACGCTACTCGAGGGCAAATCGGCTCGTGTGGTTCAACTCGACAAGGAAGACCGAAAGTTGGTTGGGGACCTCATGCTCCTTACCGACAAGCCCGTGCTCTACGTTTGCAATGTAGATGAGGCATCGGCAGTAAGTGGAAACAAATATGTAGATATTGTACGCGATGCCATAAAGGACGAAAATGCCGAAATGCTCATTATTGCCGCCGCAACAGAGGCCGACATTACCGAGCTGGACACCTACGAGGAGCGCCAAATGTTCCTTCAGGAAATTGGATTACAGGAATCGGGCGTGGTTCGCCTCATAAAATCGGCCTACAAGTTGCTCGATTTGCAAACCTACTTCACCACCGGTGTGCAGGAAACCCGCGCATGGACTTTCCACCGCGGAACCAAAGCACCGCAAGCTGCAGGAATTATCCACAGCGACTTTGAGCGTGGTTTTATTCGCGCCGAGGTGATTAAATATAACGATTACACCACACTTGGCTCCGAGGCCGCCTGCCGCGAATCCGGCAAAATTGGTGTGGAGGGCAAGGAATACGTGGTGCAGGATGGCGACATTATGCACTTCCGATTTAACGTGTAGCTTACCAGCAAAACAACCACAGAGGCACTGAGACCACGGAGGGAATGGTTATCAACTAGACTAATTTCATGAAGTGCGATATTTATAAGCGGGGTGACTTTTCGAAAGAAAAGCCGCCCCGCTGTTTTTATGCTACTTGAAGGTGCATTGCTTCGCCCCAAAGGGATGCGATGAGACTTTAGAATGACATACCGGCAAAAACTATATTGCAACAATATAGATGAGGGCAGTTACGTCGAACTTTAGCTATAGGACGCAAACAAATCGCTAATTTTCCGTATAATTGTCATGCATAAGTTAGGTGTAATAACAGCCAAACACTTCGAAAATAATGAACTCTATTATTATAACCCCAAAAAGCGAAGAGGAACTCAACTTCATTAAGGAAATACTCCGCCGGATGAACATCGCCTCCGCTGAACTATCGAACGAAGAAAAAGAGGATATTGGGCTGGTAGAGCTGATGAAAAAGGTCGATAGAAAAGAAAAGGTTTCGAAGGAAACAGTTATGAAGAGCCTTGGGATATGAAGGTTGAATTCCTCAGCAGCTTCAACAGGGATATTGGCAAGCTAAGCCAATCGGTAAAAAACGATGTTGCCCATGCCATAGCAGAGGTTGAAGAAGCCACTAAGCTTGCGGAGATAGGGAACATAAAGAAGCTGAAGGGATTTAAAAACGTGTATAGGATACGAATTGGCGAATATAGAGTTGGGCTTTTCATTGAAAAGGGCACGGTAGAATTTGCCCGAATAGTTCACCGTAAAGATATTTACAAGGTTTTTCCATAGGCACTAGAAATCACTCACGGGGTGACTTTTCTCGACAGAGAAGAGTACCCCGCTTATTTTTTTGCATACTCGAGTTCGCAACGCCACTTCAATCAAAGGTGTGTAAGCGCCAAGATTGCTGCAAGACTCAAGAGAGTGGCTACCTGGAGCGATCGAATTTAAAGAATGAAAACAAATCACCAATTTTCCGTATAATTGCAACAGCGTTTAAACGAGCTTAATGGAGGTATTATGCAAACGGTAGTCATAGAACTCACAGACAACGATTCGCTCAAGGCATTGCAGGACTTAGAACGCAAGCATTTGATTCGCATCGTAGAAGAACCAACACGAGCCAACTATTCTTTGCCCGGTGAACCTATAAGCGATGAGGACTTTAAAAGTTGGGTGAACTACACAGAGAATTCACCCACAGTAAACTTAACCGAAGCCAAACAGCGATGGGCAGAGCAAAGGAAGAAACTCCAAAAGCTTATTCGCTAAGGCTAACGGAGCACGCCCTAAAAGACATCAATAGCATTACCGGCTTTATTGCATACATTAAGCACGAGCCATTAAACGCTATCCGAGTGGGTGATGCTATTTTCCAAACAATCGAACGAATTGAAAAAAGCCCACTTGCTTTCCATGAGTGTAAAGAGCTTCCAACCAAAAACAAAATCTACCGAAAAGCGGTTTGCCTCAGCTGACACATTATCTTCAAAGTAAAGTATTCGGATATAGTTATACTCGGAGTTATTCATGGAAGTCGATTGGCGTCAAAAACAAGAAGGCTCAGAGGAATTAGGTAATTATGCACTTCCGATTTAACATGGAGTTTTTTAACATGGAGGCACAGAGACCACTTCGTGACATATCCATATCACGAAGTGCGATATTTATAAGCGGGGTGAGTTTTATGCTCACTTGAAGGTGCATTACCTGGCCTAAAGGGAGATTCGGCTAATTCCAAAGGAAGCCAACCTAACGTTAAACCCCAGCGGGCTAACTATAAAGGGCGTGAACCTAACTTTTACCCTCTACAACCTAATTAAAAGCGAGAATATTCTCGGTATAAGTTAGAACATTCTCGCTTAAAGGGAGAACAACCTCGCTAAAAGCGAGAATCAAGAACCTTTGTCAGCTAAAAATTCTAGGTATAAGTGAGAACATTCTCACTTGAACCCAGAACGTTCTCGCTTTAGGGTAGAACAACCTCACTAAAAGCGAGGTGATCGAGGCAAAAACTTAGCCATTTGGGGTAAAAAGGGAGAACTGCCTACCAAAAAGAGAGGTGATTCCACTCAAGGGTAAGGCCAATGATCATTAGAATTAGGCCTAGCACAAAAAAAGCACCACTAAAAAGCAGAAGGGGCGACTATTCTCTACTGAGAATATCCACTGCTTCTGTTTTTTGACGGTCGACAATAACTCCAAATGGAAAGTTGATTATACGGATAGTTTACCGAAAGTAGACTTAACCAAGATCAACAAGCAATGGCCGAGCAAAAGAAGAAGGCCAACGACAATTCGTTAAGAATAAAACTAACCGCGGTCGTTGCTACTTCAGCAGGAATAATCTTATTTGCATTCTGAGATATACTCCCTCAACTTATTAAAGTAGGTCAGCCGTGTGTTAATATTTATCAGTTCGAATTGGCTTCCATCTTCCGCATCAAGAAAAAGCGTATCGTAACAAACATTCTTAAAGTTGCGCGATTTCGTGGATGAAGACTGCATATCCCAAAAACTAACCAGATAATCGGCCCCTACTAAACAATTTTTGGGTATAAGCCGGTCTGTCAGCCAAGGGACCAAATAGTGTATTTTCACAACATCACTACTTACATATATTTCACAGGCATACCGTAAAAAAGAGTAATAATAGAACAAAATCAACACAGTCGTAAAGACAATATTGTTAAACAAATCCCACTGCTTCATAACTAAAAAAACAAAAAGCATAACAGAGAGTAATGGCCATAGATAAAGTGACAATGGCCTCCTTGAGAATTGAATATATTCGTATTCCTTCATGATCAAGTTATCAGTTCGACTGTAGGTAAATCCCTCCATGCTCGCGCGGACATTTTTCCTGTCCGTGCCCCACAAACCCTTACAAGTGCGAATATAGCCAAAAACCATTCCTCACCACCTCAACCTCCATATCTTTTGTATATTTACCCATCCAAAAATCACATCCATGAAGCAGCTACTATTCATTTTATTTATAGCGCTCTCCACCACAGCCTTTGCGCAGGATGATGTTGAATACTACTTTACCTTCAACGTAGAGAACAAGGAAGTATTGAAGGATATCACCCGCATAATATCAATAGACAACGTAAAGGATTTGCAGGTGTGGGCCTATGCTTCGCCCAAGGAGATGGTTAAATTCAAAGAATTGGGCTATCGCTACACGCTGCTTAACAGACCATCGCTGCTTAACACCAGAGCGGTGAATATGGCCACAACCCTAAGCGAAATGGCTGCATGGGATCGCTACCCCACCTACGAGGTTTACCGCGCCATGATGAAAAAATTTGAAGCTACCTACCCCACCCTCTGCAAGCTCGATAGCATTGGCACTAGCGTAGGCGGACGAAAAATATATGTGGCAAAAATATCGGCCAATGTTTCCCAAGATATAGGCAAGCCTGCCGTGTTTCTTACCAGTACCATGCACGGCGACGAAACCACCGGCTATGGCCTCATGCTTCGGCTAATTGACAGCCTCCTTACCACCTACGGACAAGCCTCAGCGGTTACAAATCTGCTCGATAAAGCCATCGTCTTTATAAACCCCAACGCCAACCCCGACGGCACTTACAACGGCATTACTTACTACGACGGTAACCAAAATTTAAATGGGGCCAGACGCTACAATAAGAATGGGGTTGACCTTAACCGCAACTTCCCCGACCCCTGGTTTGGGAAGAACCCCGATGGAAATACAACCCAAACCGAAACACAGATAATGATGGACTTTGCAAAAGCCAACCCCATTGTGCTTTCGGCCAATTTCCATGGCGGCACCGAGGTGGTAAACTACCCATGGGATTACCACCTAACAAGCGAAAAGACCCACCCGGACAAGGAGTGGTTTCTGACGACATCGTTAGAATACGCCCACTTGGCTCAAACAGATGGCAACTCATCATACTTCACCGAAATTGAAGCAAATGGAGTAACCAACGGAGCAGATTGGTATCGGATCACAGGGGGCCGACAAGACTATATGGGCTACTGGCACCACTGCAAAGAAGTCACCATAGAGATTTCTCTCACAAAGTTAGTAGGATCGGATCAGCTGCCCTACTACTGGCGGGCCAACCGCAAATCACTTTTTGCATATATGAACAGAGTGCTTACTGGACTTTACGGCACGGTTAAGGATAGCGATGGAAATTACGTAAGAGCACTCGTCACTGCCAAAAACCACGATAGCGATAGCACCCAAACTTGGAGCAACGCAACCACCGGAACATACTACCGACTAATCGCTCCGGGGACCTATACCTTCGCCTATTCCGCATTGGGATATAACACAGAAGAGAGGACGATTACCATTGGATCGTTTATCGACCGCAAGGAGGAAAACGTTGTTCTCACAAAAAACACATCGTCGGCCGATCAACTCAACCAGCCGATACGCACCTTTTATATTAAGGGCAGTGGTAGTGAATCCCAAATTATTTACTTCGCCGAGACACCTGGAATAGTTAGCCTTACCATATACAATTCACTGGGACAAGCCATAGCCAACAGGAAGGTGCCCTCTATAGCTGGCGAGAACCAATGGTCAGTCAGCAGCATCATGAATCAGGGAACCGTAAGCAGCGGTATTTACCTCATCACCCTTACCCATAACGATAAAAGAGTTACCCTCAAATTTGTAATTTCGAAGTAGTATAGCAATAACATTACTCTTAATATGAAGCATTTCGCATTAATTATTCTGATTAGCATTACCCCTTTACTGAATACGCAAGCACAATCGAACAAACTGCAGCCACCTGAAAGACCAAAACTTATTGTTCAACTTGTTGTTGGACAAATGCGCAACGACTTTCTACACCGCTACTGGCAAAATTTCTCGGACGATGGATTTAAAGTCCTAGTAAACGAAGGTTCGTTTTGCAAGAACGCCAACTACAACTACCTGCTCACACAATCGGCACCCGGAATTGCCACCCTCCTCACGGGAGCGCAACCAGCCTCACACGGTATAGTCTCCGACCGCTGGCTGAACCGATCCAACAACGAAATGGTTACCGCCACCTTCGACAAGCGCTACCGCGGTGTGGGTGGCGATGATATGTATGGTTCGCACTCGCCTCGCAACATGATGGCCAGCACCCTTGGCGATGAGCTAAAGCGATGGAATCCTGCATCGAAGGTTTTCGCGGTCTCACTCGACCCTCAGCAGGCAGTCCTGGCAGCAGGGCACTCGGGTGATGGAGCATACTGGCTAAACCCCTACCATGGGACATGGATGACCAGTAATTTTTACCAAAAAGAATTACCCGAGTGGGTCTCCGATTTTAACAAAAAACAGTTTGCCGAAGACTATGTGCAGCGCTCTTGGGAAACACTACTTCCACTGGGCAACTATATATCACCGGACATTTCGGCTATCGATACCATTAAAAGAAAAGACATAGAAGAAACCCGAAAAAATCCCCTCACGCTTATTAAATCACTCTTTGCAGAAAAGGCCAAGGACAAAGATTTCAGCATCCTCGCTGAAACCCCGTACGGGAATAGCTACTCAAAAGATTTTGCGCTATCGGCCATTGTAAACGAAAATTTGGGAAAGGATGACGCCACCGATCTGCTTACGGTTTACTTTGCTCCCACTGCCGACATTTGCAGGAAGTATGGAACAAACTCAGTGGAGTTGGAAGATGCCTACTACCGCCTCGACTCCGAATTGGCGCACTTCATGAAATTCCTAAACGAAACCATTGGGCGTGAAAACGTGCTGGTAATCCTCACCTCCGACCACGGAACTTCCGACAGCCCTGGAAAGAAGGGAAGCGTTCGCGTCCCAGGAGGAACCTTCGAACCGAAGCAGTCCATTGCCCTACTAAAGAGTTACCTCTCGGTAACCTATGGCAAGGGAGAGTGGATTAAGGGCTACGATCAAAAGCAGATTTTTTTGAACCGCAACCTAATTGAGGATAGCAACATAAACCTCTCCGATTTTCAGAATAAGATAAGCGAATTCATGGTTCAGTTCTCGGGGGTTGCCACCGCTACCACCGCTACCACCATGACAAACATGGCCTTCAGCGAGGGCAACCTATTCAAGATGCAGAACAGCTACAATATCAAGCGTTCGGGCGATATAATTTTCTTCCTTGAACCAGGATGGACAGAGAGAGGGGAAACTTCATCGGCGCAAAGCAGCCCCTACAGCTACGACGCACACGTTCCCCTAATATTTTATGGATGGAAAATTAAGCGCAAAAGTATCTTTACCCCCATGGATATTGCGGATGTAGCTCCAACCATTGCCACCTTCATCGACATTTCGTGGCCCAACGCCGCAAGCGGAAAACCATTGGAGGAGATGTTTAGGTAGAACCGTAGTAATTCCCTAGAGAAACAAACGCAGCAGTAAAGGCGCAGAGTATTACGTCTCTATTGCTATGAAAAAATCTCATGCAGAGAATACAGTAAATCTATAAATCACGTGCAATTAAAAACTATTGCAACTAAACCCATGACAATAAAGCTACACATCACACTACTCATCATCCTATTATCGATGGGCGCTGCCGCCCAAACCTCCGGTTATGCCATTGGCACAGAATATGGAATATATGCAATCACATCACCCGGCAAAACGCGCAGTTCAGGTCCGGCAGGTACCTGCATGGGCATAATAGCAAACCATTTTCCCAACAATAAACTAGCGATCTACAGCGGCATATACATTTCCGAGCAATTCACAGGAGTTACCTTCTACCGGATCCCAGTAAGGGCAGCATATACCCTTGGCCGTAGAAACGTAACCTGCTTCGACAAAAGGAATAATAATGGGTATGGAACGGCTACGCCACCAAGAAGGGGAACTTCAACAGACATTTTGGATTTGCTGCTTTTAAGGTTTGTTCCCAGAACACTAGAGATAGAAGGAGGCCTATCCATGGGGTATTACAGCAAAAAGACAAGCGAAACTTACGAAGAAACAACCACCACCATCGTTGACTTCGGCAACGGTAACTACTCGTTCGTGAGGGAGTCAATTCGATCAGAAAACAGCAACGTTCAGTTTGTGCCCACCATCGACTTAGGCTTGCGCTGGTGGTATAAGGTATGGAATTTCAGGCTATATGTTCACCCAACCTACTCCTATATGCCATGGGGAGACAATAAAACCACAAGAACCAACCTTGATACCCAAAAGATTGAACACTTAACCTCCCATTCCTCCTTCACCGTTACCGGAGGATTAATGTACGTTTGGGACTACGAGTAGGTAAGAAATGGCTTAGTGGGAATGAACCACCTGGGCCAATCTGGCAATAACGCCGAGGTCGTTTTCGGCAGCATTGCCCACTACCACAATGTCAGCACCAGCCGCTAATGCAGCAGAAACGGCCACTTCATCGCGTAAACCACCGCCCACTATAATGGGCAACTTCACTGCGTTTCGAACGGCAGCAATTAGGCTTGCAGGCACTGGATTTTTGGCACCACTGCCCGCTTCGAGGTAAAGCATCTTTAGCCCAAGCATCTCACCGGCCAGCGCGGTGGCTACGGCCAACTCGGGCTTATCGGCCGGAATAGGCAGGGAATTGCTCACATACTGCACGCTGGTAACCGAACCTCCGTCAATCAGCATGTATCCCACCGGAATAACTTCGAGCCTCGATTTTCGAATAAGCCCTGCCGATAAAACCTGATTTCCTATTAAATAATCAGGGTTTCTACCCGATATGAGCGACAGGAACAACAATGCATCAGCGTTGGGGACAACCTGCAAGGGGCTTCCAGGGAACAGCAGCACAGGAATAGAGGTGATTCGCTTTATTGCATCAACAATGGAGGTTAGATCGCTAGAAACATAGCTTCCGCCCACAAAAACAAAATCGATATGAGCCTCAGTGGCCTCTCTAGCCATGTTTTCGGCCGAAGCAACTGTATGCTCCTCCGGATCGATAAGCAGCGCAATTTGCTTCCGGAAGGAAATCCCATTTAGAATGTGATTAATTACGTTCAATGCTTACTGTTTTGATTAATGGTGAGTGCTACTATATAATCGTCAACCTTATGAAAAAACACCTGCTGGGGAACGCCAAGCGGTTTTAGAAAAAAAACAGCTTCATCCGAAGATGGTTGCAATGCCGTTGTAAGCTTAAAATCGTCCTTTAAGGTGAAGCAATGCTGCCCCATAAGTTTAAAAAGAGCCTCTTTGGAACACCACGCTCTTGTTATAGCTTCGCACGCATCGTCCTTTGCAACTAGCAGTTGTTCGTTGTCATCCAAAAAGCGATGTATTACCTTTGTTGGTCGTGCCGAAACACGCTCCACATCTAAGCCAACGGAAAAAACAGGATGGTAAAGAACACCAACCATTTGATGCGAATGGCTAATACTAATATGCCCTAAAACTCCATTCAGCATAGGTTTATTCTCGGCATTGTAGCTAATATAAACCTCGTTCCCAAACGCCTGCTGTAAAACAAAACGAGATGCCAACCACTCCAGCCTCCGGCTAGTAGCACTAAACGTTGCCAAAAGAAGCTGGTCGGCAGCAGATAAATTAAGTTTATCAAGAAAGAAAGATTCTTCCTCCTCAATTCGCCATAGCCAAAGGTGCGCATCGGCAAGTAAGCTGCCATTGAAGACTAGCCCCATGTTACTTTTTCCAATGAAATGAATCGATGAGTTTAAGAATATCCTCTCGCATATAGGCTTTTACTGGAGCCAACGAATCCTTGTTCGGAACCGTATAGAAGTAAAGTGCGCCGCGAAGGAAGTGGTTCGTGCTATCGGTAATATAAAACTGCACCGGAGAGGCAGCATTACCGCCAACATCGAAAAGCAAGCCGTAAATTTTACGATCAGGAATGCTAATAGCACTCTCTTCTATCGATTCAGCCTTAGCCGATTGTTTGTATAGCAGGGCATGCGAGTCCTCTAAAAGGGCGCTTATCTTTTCATTCTTGAGCGATTTATAGCTCAGATAAATAGTAGCCTTGAGTTCGGGAACAACCAAATTGATCCAGTAAGGTTCGGTAACCCTCCCTTTATCTGGAAATATTGAAGCAGTTGTGGGATAATCAAAACGGTATGGAAAACCCGTTGAATCAAATGTTCTATAGGATTTGGTAGGCAAGTCGATGCGAAAATAGCCCCTAGGTTTTGGTATATAGTCTTCGTTACAGGCGCACAAAAAACCAATTACGAACATGCTAATCAGCAACCTCCTCATTTTGATCATTTCTTGATTGTTTAGGTTTTACTACCACTCTAATTTTCTTAATGCGTCGGCTGTCCACCATATCTATCAAAAACTCAAAGTGCCGGAAGGTTAAAGTATCATTCTTTCGAGGCATCTCACCCTTCATTTCGAGGATTAGGCCAGCAAGTGTATCTGCTTCACCTCTTACCTCATCAAGAGTTTCCACGTTCTCATTGAAGACCTTGCAAAAATCGTTTAGGAGAATTTTTCCCTCAAACATATAGGTAACGTCATCTATTTGGTGAAAAAGAATTTCCTCTTGGTCCGACTCGTCTGATATTTCACCCACAATTTCCTCTAATATATCCTCCAATGTTACAATTCCACACGTACCACCAAATTCATCCACCACAATCGCCATATGATTCTTGCGCGTTTGAAATTCCTCTAACAGATCATTGGATTTTTTATGCTCTGGCACAAAGTACGGTTTGCGAATAAGGAATTGCCAACGAAATTTCTCATCCTTTTGAATATGCGACAAGATGTCTTTTACGTAAAGAATTCCCTTAACATTATCGAACGATTCGGAAAAGACAGGAATACGAGACAATCCAGACTCCATCACGACATCAAGAACTTCCTTAAAACTAGCGGTATAATCCAATGCCACCACATCCATGCGGGGAGTCATTATATCTCTGGCCTCAATATTTACGAGTTTCACAATCCCCTTCAGAATTTTTCGATCTTCAGGATTTTTGGTAACCGTAATATCAATGGCATCGGATAGGTCATTGAGGGATATATTTTTTTTGCGCAAAGAAAAGTGCCTATTTACACGCTTAGCCATGAAAATAAGAAGATGCCCAAGAGGTTTTACTATTTGCTGAACCACAAACAAGGGGCGAGACATAAAATGAACCATCGGCACCGGTCTGTGAGTTGCGTAGACCTTTGGCAGGATTTCCCCGAAAAGGAGAATTAAAAAAGTAATCAACACTACCTGAATAAAGTAGCCAAGAACAGGTGCTGCCGAAAAATCGAAGATTTCGGATGTAAGGAACGTGCTCAAAACAACAATACCGACGTTAATCATATTATTGGCTATAAGCACAGTGCTTAGAAGCATATTGGGTTCGGAGAGCAACTTTATAGCATAGCCAGAACTTCCGGTCTTAGCCTTTCTGATACGGGCTATTTCGGTGCTAGACAGCGAAAAATATGCCGATTCAGACCCAGAAACCAAAGCAGAAAAGATCAACAGAAATCCAAGAAAGAGGAGTCCTATAATAGAAGAGATCGTAAGCGGATGCACAATTATTTCAGCAAAGAAGCCTTGGGCAACCAAAGGGACACCTATTTCCAATCGAAATGAGTTTTGATTAAAGCCCTAAAATTAATCATTTAGGATGGAATAATAAAAGGAACACTTAGCCATATGTTTTGCCTTAGTATAAAGCACAATCGGTTAAGTGTTCCAATAATTACGAATATAGTTGCGCTTTCAGGCAACTAGAATGGCAAATCATCAGCATCGGAAGGTGGTTCCTGTGATACATCCGGCGATTTTGGGGCAGCATACTCTTGTGTGGGCGCTCCGTTGGTTGCCTCTTTTCGACCAAGCAACCTTAAGTTGTCACACAAAATTTCGGTAATGTAGTGCTTTACGCCATCTTTGCCATCGTACGAGCGGTTGCGAATCCGGCCCTCGACATAGAGAGGAGTTCCCTTTTTCACATACTTCTCAACGACGTCGGCCAAACCACGCCAAACCACAATGTTGTGCCATTCGGTGTGTTCCTGCCGCTGCCCGGCTTTTGACGAAAAAACTTCAGTGGTAGCTATAGGGAAACTTGCTACCTGAACTCCATTAGCGCTCCTGATTTCTGGGTCTTTACCCACATTCCCAATCAGCATGACTTTGTTTAACGACATAACCTAAAATATTTTAAGATTAACCCTATAAAAATACAACACATAAATCTAAAAATCAACCCCTTTAATAAAATATTTAGCGGCAGGCTCTGCTGCTAAGAAACGCTCTATCAAGCGGGGTGTAGAGAACTCTTCCATGTCATTAATGAGAACCTTGGTGTAATCACGCAGCAGTAAATAGGATGGTTTTTCGACCTCAACTATAAAGAAACGAGAAAAAAGATGCTGATGACTTAATAAATGCTTTTGCTCATCCGAAATATAGGTAACCTCAACCCGTCCATTACCACAAATATCAACCCAATCACTAGTTAGCATAACCTCCTCTGGCTGAAGCGCGTGATAACTCTCAATCAAGGGAAATTCGAAAAGACTATGCCATATGTCCTTGTCTTTACGCTGACTAATGTAGGTGAAAATGCCGTAACGTATCAGTATATAATAAAAGTATCGATCCCTGACCTTGGTTTTTAATGCTTTTACAGGCAAGCTCGCTACTTCACCACATTTAAACGCATAGCATATTGCTTTGATTGGGCAAGATTCACAAAGCGGATTTTTCGGCAGGCATACCTGTCCCCCTAAATCCATAATTGCCTGATTAAAAGTAGCTGGCTGTTTAAGATCAAACTCGGCAGTGGCAATCTCTCTTACTATTTTCTTCCCAACTCCCTTATCGATAGGCGCATAAATCCCAAATACTCGTGCATATATACGGTATACGTTGCCATCGATAGCCGCCACAGGTTCGTCAAATGCAAAAGAGGCAATTGCCGCAGCAGTATAATCCCCAATCCCTCGCAGTTTAAGTAAACCAGCATAAGTATTCGGAAGAACTCCATTATATTCGTCCACAACGAACTTAGCCGTAAGGTGGATGTTTCGTGCTCGAGTATAGTAACCAAGTCCTTGCCAACACTTTAACACTTTTTCGAGTGGCGCATTGGCAAGACTTTCTATGGTAGGAAAGGCCTCGATGAAGCGCATGTAATACCCCAACCCTTGCTGGACACGAGTCTGCTGTAAAATAATTTCGGATATCCAAATAAAGTATGGATTTTTGGTGTCACGCCATGGTAAATCCCTTTTATTTGGGTGATACCATTCAATCAGAGCATTAGAAAACTTCATCAAACAAAAAAACATCAGTACGAAAATCAAAAATAATGGTTTTGAATTTCTTAAATAAGATTAAATGCTATATATTTGCAGTCCTAATCGAAGGAATATTTTAAAACATTGATAATTAAAGGCTTTTAAAGATGACAAAGGCAGATGTTGTAAACGAAATCTCGAAGAACACCGGCATCGAGAAGATTACAGTTCAAAAGACTGTTGAAGCTTTCATGGAGTCAATCAAGGATTCTCTTGTGAAAGAAAAGAATGTTTATCTACGTGGTTTTGGTAGCTTTATCGTAAAGAAAAGAGCCCAAAAGACAGCAAGAAACATTTCAAAGAACACCACAATCATTATCCCAGAACACTTCATTCCTTCCTTTAAACCTGCTAAGAGCTTTGTCTCGAAGGTGAAAAGTCATGTAAAGAAGTAGTTCATAATTATTTATTAACCTCAAAATTCTTACGTCATGCCTTGCGGAAAGAAAAGGAAAAGACATAAAATTGCGACACACAAGCGGAAAAAACGCTTAAGGAAAAATCGTCACAAAAAGAAAAATCGTTAGTATTTTTTCCTTTGAGACACAATTGCTAATCTGGATTAAACCTAAAGAGTCCTCGATTCTTTGGGTTTAATCTGTTTGTAGCCAAACCAATTAAACAATTAAACTTCCAACAAAAGCAAATGGCTGTGAGTAACGACCTTATTCTTAACGTAACTCCCTCCGAAATTGCCATAGCACTCCTGGAAGAGAAACAGTTGCTGGAACTCAACAAGGAAAAAAGCAACTTGCAATTCTCAGTTGGTGACATTTATCTCGGCAAAGTTAAAAAGATTATGCCCGGGTTGAATGCAGCTTTTGTTGATGTTGGTTACGAGAAAGACGCTTTCTTACATTACTTAGATCTTGGCCCTCAGTTTAAAACGTTGTGCAAGTATGTAAACGTGCACGTTTCGAGAAAGGGAAAACCAGTAGGTATTGCCTCTTTCAAGGCTGAACAAGATTTAGACAAAAACGGAAAGATAACCGATGTCCTTACTTCTGGACAGGTGGTTATGGTACAAATTGCCAAGGAACCTATTTCAACCAAAGGCCCGAGACTCGGCTCCGAGATTTCGATTGCCGGAAGAAACATGGTCCTCATTCCGTTCTCAAACAAGATTTCCATTTCGCAAAAAATTTCCTCCAACGAGGAAAAAAAGAGATTAAAAAGGTTAATGCAGAGCATTATACCTGAAGGCTTTGGAGTAATAATGCGTACAGCAGCTGAAGGAAAAAAAGTTGCAGTACTCGACGCAGAACTCCAAGGGCTGATCAAGAAATGGGAAAGCGCCTTTGAAAAGTTTCGATCAATAACCATCCCGTCGCTTTTAGTAAGCGAGATAGACCGAACATCCGCAATATTGCGCGATTTGCTCACGGTGTCATTTAGCAACATCTGGATTAACGATGAAGCTATCTTCCACGACATCCGCAGCTATATCGCCACCATTGCACCTGAAAAGGAGAAGATTGTAAAGTTATATACGGGAGGAGTGCCTATTTTCGAGCAATTTGGCATCGAAAAACAAATAAAGGCACTATTTGGGAAAACCGTCTCATTCAAGAGCGGAGCCTATCTAATTATTGAGCACACCGAAGCATTAC
Organism: Williamwhitmania taraxaci; assembly: GCF_900096565.1. Classification (NCBI taxonomy): domain Bacteria; kingdom Pseudomonadati; phylum Bacteroidota; class Bacteroidia; order Bacteroidales; family Williamwhitmaniaceae; genus Williamwhitmania; species Williamwhitmania taraxaci. The sequence goes on along the minus strand of NZ_FMYP01000009.1, from coordinate 66,533 downwards.
ACGTAATTGACGTTAATAGCGGAAATAGAAGCAAGGCCTCCAGCGACCAAGAATCAAACGCTCTGGATGTAAACCTTGCCGCCGCCGATGAGATTGCCCGACAGCTGAGGCTAAGGGATATGGGGGGGATTATCGTTGTCGATTTTATCGACATGCATAACCCGGATAATAAGCAAATGCTCTTCGATAGAATGCGCGAAGACATGACTAAAGACCGGGCAAAGCACAACATTCTTCCTCTCTCGAAATTTGGATTAATGCAAATAACACGGCAACGTGTTCGTCCAGAAATGCACATTCACACCAATGAAAAATGCCCAACCTGCAACGGAACCGGCGAAATTGGCCCAAGCATTTTGTTCGACAATGAGTTAGAAACTCAAATTGCATACCTATCGAGAGAAAAGAAGCAGACGATCCTTACATTAAAAGTTCACCCGTTTGTGGCTGGGTATTTAAACAAAGGTATGTTTTCCAAAAAGTTGCAATGGTCATTTAAATACCATTGCATACTGAGGGTAAAGCCAACAATGGCCTACACATTTATGGAATACCATATCTTCGATCGCCACGGAGATGAACTTACCTACTAACTGTAATAATTTGAAAACCGAGCCCCTAAAGCTCGGTTTTTTATTACATTTACGTCCGAACAAAATCAATCATTCAGATATGAATAGAATTGCATTTATACTTACGTTTCTTGGCGCATGCCTTATAAATCAAGGCACATACGCACAGGAAGAAAAAACGGTAAAGTGGACATTCTCCGCCGAAGCTATAGATAACGGTGAAGTCTTACTGCATTTTAAAGCAGTAATCGATAAAGCATGGCACATGTATAGCATCGATCTGCCCGAAGGTGGTCCTCAATCTACCGCATTCAACTATACGGAAGACAAAGGCTACAAACTTGTGGGAAAAATGAGTTTTAAGCCTGCTCCCATTGAGGAGTTCGACGACGTTTTCAAGATAAAAGTTAGGTATTTCGGCGGAAAGGTTGAGTTTACACAAAAGATACAGCCCCTTGGAGCTAAAACTGTTAAGGGTATAATAGAATATCAAACCTGCAAAGAGGGCACTTGCGCGTTTAATGAAGCCGACTTCGCAATTGCAATCCCTGAACCTAAAGCAGGTATTGTTGCAGTTGCAACATCAACTGACACAACCAATACAACAGTTATCGCCCCCATTGAAGAACAATCAAACGCCAAGTTGGCTGAAGTTGCCGCTCCAGAAAAAGAGCAAAAATCCATGGGGGCCTTTATTATTATTGCGATTCTTGCAGGCCTTGGAGCACTGCTAACTCCCTGCGTTTTCCCAATGATTCCTATGACCGTTTCGTTCTTCATGAGCAACAAATCAACGCGCTTTGGTGCAATTACACAAGCATTAGTTTTCGGTCTCTCAATAATATTTGTATACACCATGCTTGGCGTTGTAGTATCCCTCCCAGGTGTTGGTGCCGACTTTACCGATAAGATCATATCGCATTGGAGCACTAACCTTATATTTGGTGCGCTATTTATAGCATTTGCAGCCTCCCTATTTGGTGTGTTTGAAATCGTACTACCAAGCTGGATGGCCTCAAAAACTGATAGCAAAGCAGAAAAAGGTGGTCTTATTGGTGCATTCTTCCTAGGCCTAACAACTGTAATTGTTAGCTTATCGTGCGTTGGGCCATTTGTTGGTGCACTTCTCATTGAATCAGCGGGTGGAGTAGCCATTCGCCCTGTAGTTGGGATGTTTAGTTTTTCAGCGGCATTCGCCCTCCCTTTTGTGCTACTGGCAGCATTCCCTTCACTTATGAAAAACCTACCAAAATCAGGCGGTTGGCTCAACTCGGTAAAGGTGGTTATGGGTTTTATCCTATTAGCCTTCTCACTCAAATTCATATTAGTATTAAACGACAGCTTCGGATTGACATTCCTAAGTAGGGAAGTTTTCATTAGCCTTTGGATTGCCATTTTCTCTTTACTTGGGCTATACCTTTTAGGAAAAATCAAGTTTAAGTTTGATAGCGACCTAAAGCATGTTGGATATGGTAGATTGCTCATGGCTATTTTCTCTTTTGCGTTTGTAGCCTATATGATACCGGGCCTTACCGGCGCTCCGCTTAAAATGATTTCGGGTTTCTTACCAACTGAGAGCGAAAACAGGTCTGTATTGGCAAGCCAAACTTCACCAAGCGCTATTCCAGCAACTCTTTGCGACGCACCAATGTATGCCGACAAGTTGCACATCGCTAACAATCTTGCGGGCTACTTTGACTACGACCAAGCACTTGCCTGCGCAAAGAAACAGAACAAGCCTCTTTTCATTGATTTTGCAGGACACTTCTGTGCCAACTGTAAATTAATGGATGCCAACGTAATTTCTGACCCACGAATTCTTAAAATTCTAACGGAGGATTTCGTTATCGTTGAACTCTACACAAACGACAAGACTGAAATCCCTGAAACAGAATGGTTCACATCAACATTTGACGGAAAGAAAAAAACAACCCTTGGCGAAAAAAATAAAGACATCCAGGTTGGAAAATTTCGCATAAATGGACTTCCATACTACATGGTTATTGACCACAACGAAAAACCACTAGTTGAGCCTTACCCTTTCAATGAAAACATTGACAGTTTTATTGAGATGCTTGAAAAAGCAAAGTCAGAGTTTGCTAAAAGGCAATAATTGACTCATTTAGACACAGAAAAGCCTCGGACAAGTTGTTCGAGGCTTTTTTTATAGCCACTATCCACAAATAGAACCAATACATATTCCGCAAAACAGCAATACAAGAGATGTGAGCAACAGTGGCCATTGCAATAAAACCAGCCACAACTAGAGCTCTTATACTGTCATTAACATATTATCGACACAAGTGTGATAAGGGAAATAAAAAAATCCGACCTAAAAGTCGGATCTTTTGTAAGGCTATTAGCTGCCCTGCAGTAATTTTTTCATCTTCTGTATCAGCACCTCAATCTGGAATGGCTTACTCAAGTATTCATCCATCCCTGCACTAATACACTCTTCTCTATCGCCCTGCAGTGCGTTTGCAGTAATGGCAATAATCGGTGTGTGTGTATTCGTTGATGATTCAATCTCACGAATCTTACGCGTTGTAACAATGCCGTTCATAATGGGCATCTGTATATCCATTAAGATAATATCGAAACGGCTAGTTCCAAACTTATCTAAAGCCTCCTTGCCATTATTCGCAATCTCAATGTTTTTAACAAGTTTCTTTAAACTCAGAATTACAATTTTCTGGTTAATCAAGTTGTCTTCAACGAGTAAAACATTTGCATCAGCTAAATCCACCTTCCTCATTAAGCTATTCGGAGAAGTTGATAAATTGTTTTGCATACTTTGCCCATCCAACTCTTCCCGTGTTAAAGCATTTATATCGACAACCTTGTAGAACGAATAGGGAAAAGAGAATACAGAAGTTTCAGAATGGAGGTTAATAGATAAACGTCCCCCATTCGATTCTATTAATCGTTGCGTAATCCTTAAGTCGAGCACATCTACGAGCACTTGACTACCAATTGCATTACCAACCATGTCGTTTGTAATCAACTGATTACGACCATCTCCAGTGGGAATGAAAATTGGGCTATTGCTTCGCAATTCGAAAAGTAACTCAACCCTTTCAGGAGATTCACTTAACTTCTTTACCACTATATCAATGAGAATCTTATTATTGCTCTTGGCTTTTATGAGTGATTCAATCAGGTTGAGAAATATTTGCTTAATTTTCACTGGCTCGCCACCTAATGAAGAAGGAATAATTTCATCGATTTTGAGATTAAACTGAATATTGCTGGAATACTGGTGGGCGAAGAGCTTAATGGTATTCGCAACTGTTTGGCTTAGATTAAAGTTGATAATAAAACTGTCACGTTCAGTCACATCAACGTTTGCAACCTCTACCATACTATTTACGACATTCACCAAATTGTTGGTCGAAGCATGAATAGTATCAATTAAGTCCTTCATCTTCTCATCCTCGGCCAAACTGTCTACCAAGTTGGCAATAACCATTATGTTATTAAGAGGAGTTCTTATCTGATGTGAGAGGCTCGCAATAAACTCATCCTTGCGCTTTGTCGCATTCCGTTCAACAAGCACTTGCTTCTCTAGATCCGATTGAACTGAAATCCAAAAATACTCAACAAACCAACTTGTAAGGAAAACTAAGATATAGGAGACGAAAAATGTAATTTTAAAGGATAAACTAAAGGCTATTACCCTATCGAAAAGTGGGAAAAAAAGTAATGCAGAAACCAACCCCAAATAGAGTGAGGATACCAACAGGGCACGGTTACTTGAAAGCATAAACACTGCAAACAAAGGTAAAAAGTAACTATTTAGGAGGGAAAACTGGTCAGAAACACCAGTATAAGCCATACCCAAACCAACAACCATATAGCTTAAAATCAAAGTATAGGCAGAGAGGGTTACTTTGCCTCTTCGATTGAGAAATAAAATGGAGAGAAGTGTCAAAAGCAATGCTGCAAGAGAAGCAATTACTATAACATCAGCTTCTGTTAACAGTCCAATTATGGCATATACAGTAAAAAGAGTTACAGAAACAAGCCCAAATAGATTCAACGCAGCAACCTTGCGTTTCAAATCATCGGGTAGGCTTTCAGCCATATTAAATTGAAATATTTTGAAAATAACATTTGGATTAGGCATACATTTAAAGCTATTTCGTCGAAATTAGGACAAATAAAATACATCTACAAGTTAGCAAAAAAAGGCAAAAGCGTCTCAAAAGCAGCAATTAATCCCAAAATAAATATTACCCCTCCTGAAATCTTATTTATATACCAAAGTTGTTTCAAGCGAAACCTTGCTCTAAAACGATTTACTACGGTACTCAATACCAACCACCAAGCAGCGGCACCAATAAAGACTCCACTAAGTAAAATCCCAGCGTAAAGAACATTACCCCCAGGCGATACAATACGCAGTGTTGCAAAAAGGCCAATAAAAAGGAATACTGCCAAGGGATTGGTTATTGTCAAAAAAAGAACCGATAGATAATCCTCGATGAGGCTACCTTTGTTTTTTCGATGTCTTTTTAACTGACGAATTGGATTGGTGTAGAATATACTAATACCCAAAGCCATAACAATAAATCCACCAGCAACTTGAAAGAAAAACTGCTTCTCCTCTATAAAATTAATAATAAAGGTTAGGCTAAAGCCTGCAATAGTAGCAAAAATGGTATCCGCTGTAGCAGCACCAATACCCGACATGAACCCAGACAATCTCCCTTTGTTTATTGTTCTTTGAATGCAAATAACACCAATTGGCCCAAGCGGAATAGATGCTAATAAACCAACAATTATTCCTTTAATCAATAATACTAAACCCATTATAAACCAAATTCCGTTATAACTACTATCAAATATACAATCAAGAACAAAGGACCAAAGTTAACAAATGTTTTTCATCTAACCCCGTGGATATTGCACATCTAGACAGACCGCATAAGTCCTACTTGCAATTACGAAACAATGATCATTAGCCACACCGCGTTCGACAAATAACAGAAATACTACCTTTTAATTGAGGCAGATAATACCGATGACAAATTACGCCAATTATTACGAAAACATTCCCTGGAAAACAGTCATTGTTTCAAAATTTAAGTTAAAATTTGCGCTAAATTCGAATACCAGAAAAGAGAGATTATGAAAATATTAGAATCAAAAAGACTTCCGCTTCTATTAAGCATTGCAAGCGGCCTACTTTTAGCCCTGCCATGGTATGAAAGTTTTTCAGGCCTAATTCTCCTATTTGCTTTTACTCCAATACTATACGCAGAGCACCTACTCTCCGAGAAGAATGCAAGAACACGGACAGTCATAATGTACGCAGCATTGGCAATGGCAATATGGGCTGGAATTGACACATGGTGGATAAAAAATGCAGCAACTGCCGGTTTGATTGCTGCAATTATCATTCATGCCACTTTTGGCAGCCTCGTTTTTGCACTTTTTCATATAACAAAAAAAAGGCTTGGTCAAACACCCGGTTACATTAGCCTTATATTCTTTTGGATTGCCTTCGAATACTTCTACACTAACGCCGAAATAAGTTTTCCATGGCTTACACTTGGAAATGGTTTTGCAAAAGACACATTTTTCATTCAGTGGTATGAGTATACTGGCATTTTTGGAGGATCTCTTTGGGCATTACTAGTAAATGTTGTCTTATTCTCGACAATCATATCCATTATTGATAGAGGAAAGCGACATGCCTACAAGATGACTATAGTGACGCTATGTATTGTGCTCCTTCCAATTATCACCTCCACAATAATCTATTACAACGTTGTGGAAACTGGTAAAAAGGTAAACGTTGTCTTACTACAACCCAACATTGACCCTTACCACGAAAAATTCGATGGTTTGTCGTCCGAAGAACAAACAGCAATTCTTCTAAACCTTGCTGCTGAAGCCGTCGATTCGAGCACAAAACTAATTCTTGGGCCCGAGACAGCACTTCAGGGGAGAATAATGGAGGAGTCACTAGAACTCGCCCCATCGATAGCTATGGTAAAACAATTTATGGAGCAGCATCCAAACGCCAGTATGATTGTGGGAATGACTTCCATGAAAACCTACGATACACCGTATAAGCCTACACCAACTGCTCGGAAATATTCCGATGCTAACCAATTTTATGATAGATACAACGCCGCACTCCAAATAAATACAAGCGGCTTTCGAGTGTACCACAAATCCCTGCTGGTGGTGGGTGTTGAAAAGATGCCTTACCTAGAGTATCTCCCATTCATAGAAGAACTCGCTGTCAATTTGGGTGGAACAATAGGCAGTTTAGGAACGCAAGAAGAGCGAACAGTATTCCAATCGAGCAACGATAGTATCCGAGTTGCACCAGCCATATGCTACGAATCAGTGTATGGAGAGTACTATTCAGGATGGGTGAGGAATGGTGCAAACGTAGGAGCTATAATCACAAACGATGGCTGGTGGGGCGACACACCAGGTTACCGGCAACACCTCTCATACTCATCGCTTAGGGCTATTGAAACACGAAGATACATTGCACGATCAGCTAATACAGGAATCTCAGCAATCATTAATCTTAAAGGTGAAGTAGTAAAAAGGCTGGGATGGTGGCAGCGTGGTTACATTAAGGGTGAAGTTGTTACCAACAACAAGATCACCTTTTACGCTGTTTGGGGTGACTATATTGGTCGAATCGCGACACTCCTCACGCTCCTGATGCTGCCAATACTACTGGTTAAATTCCTCAAAAGAAAAGGACAATAGTCTAACTCAAATTTGTTTGATTGAATAACGGATCTATCCATAATAGAGATAGGTTCGTTGCGAACTATATGCAATTGATTACACCAAAGGATTGATACCAATGATCAAAATATCATCAACCTGCTCATGGCCTTTCCGCCAATCCATCATATTCTCCTCAAGTAACCGCCTCTGAACATCAAGCGGTTCACTGTGGATATTTAGCAAAAGATGTCGGAACCGTCTAAACTTGTATTTCTTGCCTTCGGGACCACCGAATTGATCTACAAATCCATCCGTGAACAGGTAGAGCATATCACCCGTCTCTAAATCAATCATTTCGCTAGAAAATGTATGCTCGCCTTCAGCAATCAATCCAACCGCATACCGATCACCCTTCACCTCAATGATTTTATCCTCCCGAACAATATACATATTATTAAACGCTCCAGAGAACTGAACTTTCTTGGCCTTTTTATCGATCACGCAAAAGGCAACATCCATTCCATCCTTCACTGCAACATCATCATCTGTAGTACGAAAGGTTTCATTAACACCCTTGTTGAGCCTATTCAGAATCTCTGCGGCGTCGTCCACCTTCTGAATGGTTGTAATACTACGCAACAATTCGAAGCCAATTATCGACATAAAAGCACCAGGAACTCCATGTCCGGTACAATCCACCACCGCCACAAAAATTTTATCCTTCGTTTCATTTATCCAGTAGAAATCACCACTCACGATATCCTTTGGCATATACAAAATAAATGACTCCGGAATAATTTTCTTAAAAAGATTCATTGAGGGCAAAAGGGCTTCTTGAATCCGCTTTGCGTAGGTAATGCTATCGGTGATGCTTTTATTCTTTACCACCAATTCCTCCTTTTGCTTATGAACCTCAGCAATAGCAGATTCCCGCTCATGTAAAAGACGTCTCGACTCCCTTAGTCCTCGTGTACGAAACCACAGAAAGAATAAAACGCCAAGAATGAAAACAACAATAAATAGCCCACGAGCAAATTGAGTATTCCAAAAATTTGTTTTTATAACAATTTCTATACTTATCCCCATCAGATTCCAAACTCCATCGGCATTAGTACCTTGAACCCGTAAGGTGTATGTTCCTGGACGTAGATTAGTAAAGGAAACAATATTCTTCGGACCCAGTTCTACCCACTGGTTATCGAAGCCTTCGAGAATGTAGCGATAGAGATTTTTTGAAGGCGTTGAAAAGTCGAGAGAAGAAAATTCCACCGTAAAGAAATTGCAATCCTTTGGGACTAAGTTAACGCCCCCATTTATGACAGGAAGTTCACTAACACCTTTGTGCGTATATAACTTGAATGAAGAGAACTCCATAGCCGGAGGAATATCATTGATCTTTATGGAATCCGGGAAAAACGCATTAAGTCCATTAATACCACCAAAGAATAACTCGCCCGATTTACTTTTAAAACTCGCGCCAACATTATATTCGTAAGACTGTAATCCATCGTGAATGTCAAATTTCAATATGCGGAGCGCCTCCGGATCAATCTTCGCAATTCCCCTGTTGGTACTAACCCAAATCATTCCCCAACCATCCTCTTCGATGGCATAAATCAAATCATTCGGCAGTCCTTCCTTTTCTGTATATTGGCTAAATTTACCGGAAATCGGATCTAAATGACTAAGACCACCGATTGTGCCAACCCAAAGAGAGCCACGGCTATCCACTAGCAACGACAGAATCTCATTGTTAAGTAATCCATCGCCCACATAGGGCTCTTTCCGCTTTATTTGCTTAACCGTTCCATTAGTTGAATTAAATGAATTCAATCCACTAGCTGTTCCTATCCAGATGGTTCCACTCCTCCCCATTGCAAGGGCCCTGATGTCGCTATTAGTCAACAACAAAGAGTCATTTGCGTCTCGATCAATACGATCAAGACGCTGACCATTAAATCGGTATAAACCATAGGTTGTTGCAAACCAGAGATTCCCCATGGAATCTTCCTGTATCGCATTTACCCGATTGCCCTTAAATATTGATTGCGGAGATATCTGGTAATACTGAAAAAAATCTACCAAAAGCTGGCGATTTTCATCGAAAACCATTACACCATCGCGAGTTCCATAGAGCATATCGCCCCATGAGGTTTTACAAATGCTATGGATATAGTCATTGACTATCTGTCCCGATTTAGTAGAAAAATGTTTGATTGCATGGCTCTTCCTGTTGTAGCGATAAAGTCCACTTCCCCACGTTCCTACGTTAATAATGCCATCCTCGGAATAAAGAGAAGCAATCAAATTATTTCCAAAAAGGTCGACACCAGAAGCGTTTGTAGAAATAGTAGTAAACTTAGGCTCACGATAATCCAATTTAATTAAACCCTGAAATGTTCCAATCCACAAATTACTATTGGCATCCTCAACAATGGATGTAACAGTATTCGTATAAGACAACTGCTTAACCGAAAATATCTTATCGTAACTAATGATTCGACCAGTATTGGGATCAAATGCAGCGACCCCTTCGTCGGATGCAAGCCACATATCACCACGCTTACATTCAAATAATAGATTGGCTACATTCCATCCGGGATGCAATTTGTCGCCAGGAAAAAAACGCATAAAAGAATCACTCTTCGGATCGAAAAGATTAATTCCATCCTGGGTACTCACCCATAAGCGACCCTTTGAATCCTCAAATATATGCTTTACACGATCATTGCTTAGCGAGGATGGATTGGAGTTGGAAGAATAGCGCTTAAATATGCCCCGTTTCTTATCCAGAATATTGAGTCCATCCTTGGTTCCGACCCAAAGCCGACCCACTTTATCTTCATAGATACAGAAATCATTACTATTGATGGCAGTATTAAAAGGATCATTGTAGTGGTGGTAAATCGTAACACTTTTATTGTCTGGGTTAAAACAATTTATAGTTTCAAAAGTTTTCATCCACACCTTACCTAACCTGTCCACATACACATAGTAAACAGACTTACTTGAAAGGGAATTTTTGCCAGTTCGGATGCTATAGAAGTTACTAAAGTTGTCTGAACTACGATTATACCGGCAAACCCCTTCCTGTGTTCCGAACCACATATTGCCATTAGAATCCTCGCTAATTGAGTATATATAATTATTACAAACAGAAGTCGAGTCCATGGGCCTATTCCGATAAACCTTGAAGGAATAGCCATCATAGCGGTTCAGTCCATCCTGAGTACCTATCCATAAGAAGCCTTTGCTATCTAGGTATAAACTTTGAACCGCAGACTGCGAAAGCCCATTATCAATGGAAAAACGTTGAACATTATTTATAGGCGCAACAAATTGAGCATTTCCCCAATAAGGAGCAAAGCTCAATACTACAGTAACAAAAACAATGACGAATCTCTTAATTTGCATTATGCTAATTTAGCATTATTAACAGTTCATACAAATTGATATATCTCATTAATGTAGGATTTTTTTTATGCTAAAATCCATTTTAATAAAAATGGAGATTAATTGCGTCGTAGAAACGGAATTATTTGAAAAAAAAAGCAACGTATTATAACAACATGTTTTGTAGATACATAATTACTATGACATTCAAAAAGACAGAATACTATTATTCCAAATGAATCTGGTTTCGAACTCGCCAGTATTAATAACCGAAGAAACGGAATACAATATTAATTTAGGTGTGACCTCCTTCTTTCCATTTCGGACTAGCGGAATTAAGTAAATGTAGATAAAAAACTGGCAAAAATGATGTTGCTTTATGAGACACAAAAAACAATAAGACGCAAATCCAGCAGGATAAAAAACAAAAAAGCCGTTTCAGTTAAGAAACGGCCGTTTAACCTATCAATAAGATTAACGCTTAAAATATTTAAAATCGCGTCCTAAGTATCTTGCATTTACTCCAAGCATCTCCTCTATACGAAGTAGCTCATTGTATTTAGCAATCCTATCGGAACGAGAAGCAGAACCGGTTTTGATAAGTCCCGTATTCAGGGCAACTGCGAGTTGAGCAATCGTAACATCCTCAGTTTCACCAGAACGGTGACTCATAATTGAGGTCATATTGTTGATGTCTGCCATGCGAACCGCCTCAATTGTCTCCGTAAGGGTTCCAATTTGATTCACTTTAATAAGGATGGAATTGGCTACCCCTTTGTCAATACCCATTTGAAGACGCTTTGTATTGGTAACAAAAAGATCGTCTCCCACCAACTGACACTTCGCACCTACGGCATCAGTAAGTAACTTCCAACCAGACCAATCATCTTCGGCCATACCATCTTCAATAGAAATAATAGGGTATTTCTTAACCCATTCGGCCCAATAGCTAACCATTTGTGCTGGGGTAAGCTTATCTCCGGTAGATTTGTGCAGGTGGTAAACATTTTCATCGGCTAGATAGTATTCTGAAGAAGCTGGATCGAGCCCGATGCAAATATCCTCACCAGGACGGTAACCAGCCTTCTCTATAGCCTGAAGAATGACAGTAACAGCTTCTTCGTTGGATTTAAGGTTAGGTGCAAACCCACCTTCATCACCAACATTGGTTGAGTAACCTGCAGTCTTTAAAACGGACTTTAAGTGGTGGAAAACTTCCGCTCCCATGCGAATGGCTTCGGTAAAGTTCTGGGCACCTACCGGCATAATCATAAATTCCTGAAAATCTATGCTATTATCGGCATGAGAGCCTCCATTAATGATATTCATCATTGGAATGGGAAGGGTACAGGCATTCACACCTCCAATATAACGGTATAGTGCTTGTCCAGTAGTTTGGGCGGCAGCATGAGCAACAGCTAGCGAAACACCAAGAATGGCATTAGCACCAAGGTTTGCCTTGTTCTCCGTACCATCCAGTTCAATCATTGCCATATCGATACCCTTTTGATCGGTAATATCCATACCGCGCAACTCTTCATTAAGGGTCGTATTTACATTATCAACTGCTTTCAAAACGCCTCGACCAAGGTAACGTCCTTTATCACCGTCACGAAGTTCAACTGCTTCGTGAACGCCCGTTGAAGCTCCCGAAGGAACCGCAGCACGTCCAAAAGCGCCATCTTCGGTAATAACCTCTACCTCGACGGTAGGATTTCCGCGCGAGTCAAGTATTTGACGTGCGTGAAGATTAAGAATTTGTCCCATAGTATATATATGTTTGAAATCTTAAACAAAAAAAAAGGGGAAAGGTTTCAAACCCTTCCCCTCTAGCAATGCAGTTGAAACAATCTTCGTATTACTCTTGATTTGTCTCTTCAGCAGCAGGCTCAACAGCCTTAGCTGCAGGTGCCTCAACTTTGCTCTTAGCAGCGCCGCGACGAGTAGTCTTAGCTTTTTTGGCTGGAGCAACTTTGTTGTAGCTTTCGTTATAGTCAACTAACTCGATGAAGCACATTTCTGCGGCATCACCAAAACGGTTACCAGTTTTTAAAATTCTAGTATATCCGCCTGGACGAGTAGCGACTTTTTGAGCAACCTCCCTAAATAATTCAGTTACAGCGTACTTATCTTTAAGCATGCTGAAGACCATACGCCTGGAGTGTGTAGAATCCTCCTTTGAGCGGCTGATCAGAGGCTCAACGTAAGAACGAAGTGCTTTTGCCTTAGCTACGGTTGTTGTAATGCGTTTGTGCAAAATCAACGATATAGCCAAGTTTGCCAGAAGGGCTTTGCGGTGAGCACTTTGACGTCCTAAATGGTTAAACTTTTTATTGTGTCTCATCTCTCAACTTATTCCTTGTCAAGTTTATACTTCGTAACATCCATACCGAAGTTCAGGTTAAGACCTTCTAGGAGCTCATCCAATTCGGTAAGTGATTTTTTTCCAAAATTCCGGAATTTCAATAAATCATTCTTATTGAACTTCACCAATTCGCCAAGTGTTTCCACCTCTGCTGCTTTCAAGCAGTTAAGAGCTCTTACAGAAAGATCCATATCGGTAAGTTTGGTCTTAAGCATCTGCCGCATGTGCAGAACTTCTTCGTCAAACTCTTCGCCAGAGAATTTCTCGTCTGGTTCCAAAGTGATCTTCTCGTCGGAGAATAGCATGAAGTGGTAAATGAGAATCTTGGCAGCTTCCTTCAGAGCCTCTTTCGGGTGAATAGAGCCGTCAGTGGTGATCTCAAGTAATAACTTCTCGTAGTCCGTTTTCTGTTCTACGCGATAGTTTTCCACTGCAAACTTCACATTCCGTATAGGGGTAAAAATTGCATCCACCGGAACAACACCAAACTCTGCATCTACAGGTTTGTTTTCCTCTGATGGAACATATCCCCTACCCTTTTGAATGGTAAATTCCATTTGAACCTTAACATTCGGTTCCATATGGGCAATAACCAACTCAGGATTAAGAATCTCAAATGAAGAAAGGAAGTTGTTGAGCAATCCGGCTTTGAACTCGGTTTCCCCCGAAATATTCGCGGTTATTTTCTCGTGCTCTACACCTTCAACTGTACGCTTGAAACGAACCTGTTTTAGGTTGAGTATTATCTCAGTAACGTCTTCAAGCACGCCGGTAATAGTAGAAAACTCGTGATCTACACCAGCGATCTTCACCGACGTTATTGCATAACCTTCCAAGGAAGAGAGAAGAATTCTCCGGAGGGCATTCCCCACCGTAATGCCGTATCCAGGTTCCAATGGACGAAATTCGAATTTTCCATAGGTTTCGCTGGATTCCACCATTATTACCTTATCAGGTTTCTGGAATGCAAGTATTGCCATAACAACTTCAGGTATTATTACTTGGAGTAAAGTTCAACGATGAGCTGTTCCTTGATATTCTCAGGGATTTCAGTTCTTTCAGGGTGGTTCAAATACTTGCCGGTAAGGTCAGTTTGATCCCACTCGAGCCAAGAGAACTTCCCTTGACGTCCACGTGAAATTGAATCCTGAATTACTTCAAGAGACTTTGATTTTTCACGAATACTGATGATATCGCCAGGTTGCATTGAATAGGAAGGAATGTTAACTACACCACCATTAACCACGATGTGTCTGTGGCCAACAAGCTGACGAGCAGCGCGGCGTGTAGGGGCAATACCTAATCTATAAACAACATTATCCAAACGAGCCTCAAGCAGCATGAGTAAGCATTCACCAGTAACACCACGCATACGCTCTGCCTTTTTAAAGGTATTGGAGAATTGACGCTCCAAAAGACCATAAGTGTATTTTACCTTTTGCTTTTGCTGCAGTTGCACACCGTATTCGGAAAGCTTTTTTCTTTTTTTGCTTTGGCCATGTTGTCCGGGCGGATAACTCTTACGCTCGTAAGCTTTATCAGCTCCAAAAATTGGCTCCCCAAACTTCCGGGAAATCCTCGAAGTAGGTCCTGTATATCTAGCCATGTAAACTAAAAATTTAAAATAACATTAACACTTAAACTCACAATATTCAGCATTAAACCCTCCGTTTGCTTGGTGGGCGGCATCCATTGTGAGGCAGTGGAGTTACGTCTACAATTTCAGTAACTTCTATTCCAGCGGAATGGATGGTACGGATAGCAGATTCACGACCTGAACCAGGACCCTTTACATACGCTTTAACCTTGCGTAAGCCACTATCGTAAGCCACTTTAGCGCAATCCTGCGCAGCGGTTTGAGCGGCATAGGGAGTGTTCTTCTTCGAACCTCTAAATCCCATCTTACCAGCAGAAGACCAAGAAATAACCTGTCCTTCAGCATTCGTAAGAGTGACGATAATGTTGTTAAAAGAAGAATGAATATGAGCTTGCCCTACTGGCTCTACTTTTACGACCTTTTTCTTAACGGTCCCTGTTTTTTTTGCCATAATTACTAGCTCTTATTTAGTAGCCTTCTTTTTGTTAGCAACAGTTTTCTTCTTTCCCTTACGAGTACGAGCATTCGTCTTGGTTTTTTGACCTCTAAGAGGTAGTCCAATACGATGGCGAATACCACGGTAACATCCAATGTCCATTAAACGTTTAATGTTCATTTGAACTTGGGAGCGAAGTTCACCTTCTAACTTGATTCCCATGCCCGATATCGTATTACGAATCGCAGCAATCTGTTCGTCGTTCCAGTCCTTAACCTTGGTGTCGTAATCAACGCCGGCATCAGAGAGGATCTTACGAGCGGTGTTATGTCCAACCCCGAAAACGTAGGTCAGTCCAATTTCACCTCTTTTGTTCTTTGGCAAGTCAACACCAACAATTCTAGCCATAGTGATCCTTAAGTTTTTACAAAATTAACGATTTTATCCTTGGCGCTGCTTATACTTCGGATTTTTCTTGTTGATCACATATAAGCGACCTTTACGTCTAACGATTTTACAATCGTCACTACGCTTCTTTATGGAAACACGCACCTTCATTTTTGCAACGTTTTATTTGTATCTAAAAGATATTCTGCCTTTGGTTAAATCATAAGGGGACATTTCCACTTTAACCTTATCACCCGGGAGAATTTTGATGTAGTGCATCCTCATTTTCCCTGAGATGTGTGCAGTTATAACGTGTCCATTGTCCAACTCTACCCGAAACATTGCGTTAGATAGCGCCTCAATGATTGTTCCATCTTTCTCAATAGCAGTTTGCTTAGCCATGCATTCTATTCCTTTTTTGCTAAAACTTCATCAATGAACTTAAAAGTAGACAGCACTTCTGCTACCCCATTCTTTACTGCAACTGCCTTCTCGAAATGAGCACTTGGCAATCGATCTTGGGTTCGTATTGTCCACCCATCACGTTCTTGAAAGATCTGACGCTTACCCAGATTAATCATTGGCTCAATACAAATTACCATTCCATTTCGAAGAACGGGCCCTTGCCCTTTCTTTCCGTAGTTTGGTACTTCTGGCGCTTCATGCAGATTGCGCCCAAGCCCGTGACCAACCATTTCGCGTACTACAGAGTATCCGTTTTTCTCCGCATTCTCTTGTACCGCTTGGGATATATCACCAATTCTATTCCCTAATACAACTTTTTCGAGGCCCAAAGATAAACATTCTCTGGTAACTTTTAAAAGTTTTTTTATATTATCCGCAACGTTTCCAACTTCGAAGGTAAAAGCAGAGTCTCCATAGAAACCATTCTTGATTACCCCGCAGTCGACAGAAACAATATCTCCATCGGCTAACTCTTTGCTACTGGGGAATCCGTGCACCACAACCTCATTAACTGAGATACAAAGGGTGGCTGGAAATCCGTTATAGCCGAGAAAACCTGGAACTGCTTCGTTGTCGCGAATAAATTCTTCGGCAATCTTATCGAGCAATAGAGTTGGAACTCCTGGTTTAATATGGCGGGCAACTTCTGCTAGTGTCAAAGACACTAGCATGTTGCTCTCCCTCAGGAGTTCAATCTCTTCGTCATTCTTTAAGTTTATCATCAGAAAAAGAACCTTATACTTGGCTAAATGCCAGATCTGCCTTTAATCCGAGAACCGCTCTTCATTAATCCATCGTAGTGACGCATCAGAAGGTGACTCTCAATTTGCTGCAATGTATCAAGGATTACCCCCACCAAAATGAGCAAGGATGTTCCGCCGAAAAAGTGAGCAAACTGGTTATTAACATGAAAGATCATGGCAAATGCAGGAAGAATAGCTACTAAAGCCAAGAAGAATGAGCCCGGAAGCGTAATTCTTGACATAATAGTATCGAGATACTCAACCGTTTTCTTTCCAGGTTTAACCCCAGGAATAAAACCGCCATTCTTCTTCATATCCTCAGCCATTTGCACCGGATTTACTGTGATTGCCGTATAGAAATAGGTAAACACAATGATCAAGAAAGCAAAGACAGAGTTATACCAAAATCCAGTATAGCTTGAGAAAGCCGCCGCGATGCTTTGCCCCCATGCGCTATCCAACCTCGAGAACATCATTGGGATGAACATCAGGGCCTGAGCGAAAATAATAGGCATTACACCAGCTGCGTTAATCTTAAGCGGAATATACTGCCTAACACCGCCATACTGTTTGTTTCCGACGATGCGTTTAGCATATTGCACTGGCACCTTTCGGGTACCTTGTACGAGCAGGATAGTTCCAGCCACCACAAGGAACAGCATGATGAGTTCCACAAGAAGCATTACAAGCCCTCCAGTCTGCTCCGAAACTCTGGAGCCAAACTCAGCCGCGAAGGCAAATGGCAATCTTGCGATAATACCAATCATGATGATGAGAGAGATACCATTACCAATTCCCTTGTCGGTAATTTTTTCACCAAGCCACATGATGAATAAAGTTCCGGCAATAAGGATAAGTGTAGAAACTATCGTGAAATACGCTACATCAACAACAAACGCAGACGCTGGTATTTGCATGTGAAGGTTTGCTAAGTAAGCTGGAGCTTGAAACAACAAAATACCAACAGTTAGAAACCGGGTAATTTGATTGATCTTGCGTCTGCCACTCTCGCCTTCCTTCTGAAGTCTCTGAAAATAGGGAACAGCAATGCCCAGCAACTGCACTACAATCGATGCTGAAATGTATGGCATGATGCCAAGAGCAAAAATTGATGCGTTACTAAATGCACCTCCAGAAAACATATCCAACAGTCCCATGATACCACTAGCGGTTTGAGCTTTCAAATCGCTGTGGATCAGTTGTGTTGGGTCGATTCCTGGAATAACAACAAAGCTGCCCAGCCTGTATATTAAAAGAATCCCTAACGTGTAGAGAATTCTTCTACGAAGCTCTTCAATTTTGAAGATATTCTTGATGGTCTCGATGAGCGCTCTCATTCGTTAGAGTTTTACAACATTACCCTGTAACGATTCGATGGCTTTAATGGCAGTGCCAGAAAAAGCGTTGGCATGAACTTCTACCTTAGTAGTTAGTTCGCCACTACCGAGAACCTTATAAAGTTGATTTCTGCTAACTAGGCCAGCTTCAACCAAAACTTCTTTCGTGATCACAGTAAGGCCCATATTCTTGGCAACCTCATCAATCAATCCAATGTTAATGCCCTTATACTCTTTCCGAAAAGGATTCTTAAAACCAAATTTCGGTAGCCTGCGTTGAATAGGCATTTGACCGCCCTCAAACCCAACTTTTTTGGAGTATCCAGAGCGAGACTTAGCTCCCTTGTGGCCTCTTGTAGAAGTACCACCGTGGCCAGATCCCTGTCCCCTTCCAATCCGTTTTACCTTGTGGGTTGAACCCTTAGCAGGCTTTAAATTGCTCAATTCCATAGCAAATTCTTATTGAGTTACCAGCTTATTTTATCTCTTCCACCTTAACGAGGTGCTTAACTTTCTCAACCATTCCGAGAATTTCGCGACAAGCGTCTTTCTCTGAACTACGGTGCATCTTTCCAAGACCCAACGATTTTAGAGTACTCTTTTGGCGCTCTGTGCTGCCAATCATACTCTTAACCTGTGTTAACTTTACTTTTGTCATGGTAAGATTTCTATCCGTTAAACACCTTGGTGAGCTTGATACCTCTCACATGAGCAACGGCACGCGCATCGCGAAGCTCCATAAGAGCTTGCAAGGTGGCCTTTACCAAGTTGTGAGGGTTCGAAGATCCCTTTGATTTAGCAAGTACGTCAGTTACACCAACGCTCTCGAGCACGGCGCGCATAGCACCACCAGCCTTAACACCAGTTCCGTGTGCAGCAGGTTTCATAAAAACCCTAGCTCCACCGAACTTAGCTAACTGCTCGTGAGGAATAGTTCCCTTGTTAATTGGCACCTTAATGAGGTTCTTTTTGGCGTCCTCAATACCCTTGGTTATGGCAACGGTAACTTCACTTGCTTTACCTAAGCCGTAACCTACGATCCCATTCTCGTTGCCAACGACAACAATTGCAGAGAAACTGAAAGTACGTCCACCCTTAGTAACCTTGGTTACACGGTTGATGGCTACTAACCTATCCTTAAGCTCGAGATCGCTGCTTTTTACTTTACGTATACTAGTATTTGTCGACATAGCACGTTAAAATTTAAGTCCACCTTCTCTGGCAGAGTCAGCTAACGATTTAACACGACCATGGTAAAGGTTACCGCCACGGTCAAAAACAACTTCGGTAATCCCAGCAGCCAACGCTTTGGCAGCAACATTTTTGCCAACCAATTGAGCACATTGTGATTTGGTCAATCCCGATTGTTCCATTATTTCCTTCTCAAGTGAGGAGGCAGCAACCAGCGTCTTTCCAGTAGAATCGTCAATGAGCTGTGCATAAATTTGCGTGTTGCTGCGAAATACGCTTAAGCGGGGGCAGGTGGGAACACCCTTTACTATTTTGCGGATTCTTCTTCTAATCCTTAGTCTTCTTTCAATTTTAGTCAAGGCCATAGCTTCAAACTTTTATGTTATTTAACACCAGCCGACTTACCAGCCTTCTTACGAACCACTTCACCCACGAAACGAATACCTTTTCCTTTGTATGGTTCAGGCTTACGTAGCGACCGAATCTTAGCAGCCACCATTCCGAGGAGTTGCTTATCGTACGAAGTAAGAGTAACAATAGGGTTACCACGTTTCTCCGTCTTAGCCTCCACCTTTACTTCGGCGGGCATTTTCAAGTGAATTTCGTGCGAGAACCCTAAGGCAAGTTCGAGAACGCCTTCTTTAGCTTCGGCTTTGTAACCGACACCAACGAGTTCTTGCTTTACAGTAAAACCTTCAGAAACCCCCACAACCATGTTGTGGATCAACGCTCTGTATAGGCCGTGCATCGACCTATGGCGAGGTTGTTCTGTGGGGCGGGTAACATGTAGTACATTTCCCTCTACGGTAACGGTGATATCCCTATCAACCTTCTGTTTTAACTCACCGAGTGGGCCTTTTACGCTAACCACATTACCAGCAGCAACCTTAACGGTTACGCCTTGTGGTAAGTTTACAGGTTGTTTTCCAATTCGCGACATTACACTCTTTTTTAGTAAACGTAACAAATAACTTCACCACCAACTTTCAACGTTCTGGCTTCCTTATCGGTAATAACACCATGAGACGTAGAGATGATAGCGATACCAAGACCATTGAGTACGCGTGGCATTTTATCTACACCGGCATACTGACGTAAACCAGGAGAAGAGACGCGCTCAATGTGTTTAATAGCCGGTTTCTTGGATTCCGGATGGTACTTCAAGGCGATTTTGATGTAACCTTGTGGACCTTCCTCAACAAACTTATAGCTTAGAATATAACCCTTTTCAAAAAGAATTCGCGTAAGTTCCTTCTTCATGTTAGAAGCAGGAATCTCCACCACTTTGTGGTTAGCGCTTACAGCGTTGCGAATACGGGTTAAAAAATCTGCGATAGGATCAGTCATTGCTTAACCTTTTATTTATAAATTACCAACTTGCCTTCTTAATTCCGGGAATAAGGCCATTAGAAGCCATTTCTCTGAATTGAATTCTGCTTACGCCAAAAAGTCGCATGTATCCCTTAGGACGACCAGTAATTTTGCAACGATTGTGCAAACGTACTGGGCTCGAATTTTTAGGGAGCATGCTTAGACCAACATAGTCACCGTCGGCTTTAAGCTTAGCCCGCTTCTCAGCGAACTTCTCAACAAGCTTGAGGCGTTTCACCTCGCGAGCCTTCATTGATTCTTTTGCCATATAGCACTAGTTCTTTTTGATGTTTTTAAAAGGAATACCGAACTCACGAAGTAGTGCGAAACCCTCTTCGTCTGACTCTGCAGAAGTTACGAAGCAAATCTCCATACCCAAAATCTTAGTGACTTTGTCGATGTCCATTTCTGGAAAAATGATTTGCTCACGAATGCCGAGAGAGTAATTACCTCTACCGTCAAATTTCTCTTCTACGCCCTTAAAGTCACGAATACGAGGCAACGAAACGGCAATAAGCCTTTCGAGGAACTCATACATACGTTCTTTACGGAGAGTAACCTTAACCCCAATAGGCATGCCTTTGCGGAGTTTAAAGTTAGAGATATCCTTCTTAGAATAGGTAGCAATAGCCTTTTGACCGGTTATTGTAGTTAATTCTTGGAGAGCGATGTCGATCAGTTTCTTGTCGGCAACCGCTTGGCCTACGCCTTGGTTGATAACAATCTTGCTGATTTTAGGCACCTGCATAATGCTCTTGTATCCAAACTCTTTCATAAGAGCAGGAACAATCTCTTCCCGGTACTTAGTTCTTAAGGTAGGTGTGTATTCCATTACTTAATTTCCTCCCCAGATTTTTTAGCGAAACGCACTAATTTTTCCTTTTCGTTGTACCTACGTCCAATACGGGTAGGTTTTCCGGTGGCGGGATCGAGCACATTCAAATTAGAAATATGAATGGGGGCTTCCTGCTTTACAATACCACCTTGAGGGCTCTTGGCGTTGGGCTTGGTATGCTTGGTAACCATGTTGATACTTTCAACAATGGCGCGCTCTTCGCTTGGAAAAACTTCAAGCACTTTACCTTGCTTACCTTTATCGTCGCCAGCGTTAACAAAAACGACGTCCCCTTTTTTTATGTGTAACTTCCTTTGCATTGATTGTAATTTAAAGGTGTTAAAGCACTTCGGGTGCAAGCGAAACTATTTTCATGTATTTATCACGAAGTTCGCGAGCCACAGGGCCGAAAATACGAGTTCCGCGGATTTCGCCTTGGGCGTTTAAGAGAACGCAAGCGTTGTCGTCGAAGCGAATATAAGAACCATCAGAGCGACGGATTTCTTTGCTAGTTCTTACAATTACCGCCTTGGTTACAATTCCCTTCTTAACATCGCCAGTAGAAATAGCACTTTTAACGGCAACAACAATTTTATCGCCAATGCTTGCATACTTTTTCCCTGTGCCTCCGAGCACACGGATGCAGAGCACTTCCTTTGCTCCGCTGTTGTCTGCTACAGATAATCTGCTTTCTTGCTGGATCATGGCTACTTAACTTTCTCTAAAATTTCAACTAGTCTCCAGCGCTTTGTTTTACTCAAAGGTCTGGTTTCCATAATACTAACGGTGTCGCCTATGCTGCACTCGTTTTTATCGTCGTGGGCCACAAATTTAGTGGTTTTATTGACATATTTACCATAGATCGGGTGTTTAACTTTACGTTTAACGGCAACAACGATGGATTTTTCCATTTTGTTGCTCATTACCACGCCGACTCTTTCTTTGCGAAGATTTCTCGTTTCCATTCTCAGCTGAATTACTTTTTCTCTTGATTAGATCTCTTAGTCAGCTCAGTAAGCATTCTCGCAATTGTTTTGCGGTGCTCACGCAGCTTAATAGGGTTGTCAAGAGGCGAAACGCTATGGTTCATGTGGAGGCGGTGAAGTTCACCGCGCTCTACGTCAATTCTTTCCTCTATTTCCCTGACGGTCAACTCTCTTATCTCTGAATTCTTCATCACTCACAAAGATTATTCGGTGTAATCACGTCTAATAACGAGCTTAGTAGCTATTGGAAGTTTTTGTGCTCCAAGGCGAAGTGCCTCTTTTGCAATTTCCAATGAAACTCCATCTGCTTCGATCAGGATGCGGCCCGCCGTGATGGGAGCAACAAATCCTTCAGGGGCACCTTTACCTTTACCCATACGAACTTCGGCAGGTTTTTTGGTAATAGGCTTGTCGGGGAAAATCCGGATCCAGATCTGACCTTCACGTTTCATAAAACGAACTACCGCTTGACGGGCAGCTTCGATTTGACGACCAGTGATCCAGGCATCCTCGAGTCCTTTAATTCCGAAAGAGCCAAATGCCAACTGATTTCCTCTCTGGGCAACACCTTTCATGCGGCCCTTTTGCATCCTTCTATACTTGGTCTTCTTAGGCTGTAACATTTCTCTGTACCTTTAAGCGATTAGCACTATTTGCTTCTTTTTTTTCTTGCTCCAGCACCACCAGCACCACCACCACCACGAGGACGGTTGTTGTTATCTGGGTAATTTCTTGGAGAAGATGGTCCGCTTTGCTGGTTGTTGGCCACTACGTTAGGCGCCAAATCGCGCTTTCCGTAAACCTCACCGGTGCAAATCCAAACTTTAATTCCGATTACACCCACCTTGGTAACGGCTTCGGCTAAAGCGTAATCGATATCAGCACGGAAGGTGTGAAGTGGAATTCTTCCTTCCTTAATAGTTTCGGTACGAGCCATTTCAGCACCACCCAAACGACCAGCAATACCCACCTTAATACCCTCTGCGCCCATTCTCATGGTAGAAGCAATTGACATTTTGATGGCCCGGCGGTAAGAGATACGTCCCTCAATTTGGCGAGCGATGTTATTGGCTACAATGGTGGCATCAATTTCAGGACGCTTCACCTCAAAGATGTTGATTTGGACTTCCTTTTTGGTAATCTTCTTCAACTCTTCCTTGAGCTTATCAACTTCCTGACCGCCTTTTCCAATGATAATACCTGGACGAGCAGTGTAAACAGTTACGGTGATAAGTTTCAGGGTTCTTTCAATAACCACTTTCGAGAGGCTTGCTTTAGCAAGACGCGCGTTTAGATACTCGCGAATCTTGTAATCTTCAACAAGCTTCTGGGAGAAATTTTTTCCACCGTACCAGTTTGAATCCCATCCACGGATGATTCCAAGCCTGTTTGCTATTGGATTAACTTTTTGTCCCATTATTTTGCTTCAGTGTCGTTAGCATTTTTACTACCTAGTACAACCGTAACATGGTTAGATCTCTTGCGGATGCGATGAGCGCGTCCCTGAGGAGCGGTTCTGATTCTCTTCAACATTTTTCCGCCGTCTACAAAGATCTCCTTTACGTAAACATTGCTATCCTCAATGCGCACGCCGTCGTTTTTTGCTTCCCAGTTGGCCATAGCCGACAATACAAGCTTTTCAACTTTACGTGAGGCCTCTTTAGTGCTGTAACGAAGAATGGCTAATGCCTTGTTAACTTCGATGCCGCGAACTAAATCTACCACTAATCGCATCTTCCGGGGAGAGCTGGGGCAGTTCCGCAAAATTGCGCCTGCCTTCTCTTTTCTCTCCGCTTTATCTTTCTCTGCTCTTAATCTTTTTCTTGCACCCATTTCTAAGAAATATTTTCAGTTACTTGCTGTTATTTCTTCTTATTACCTGAATGTCCTCTGAAGGTGCGGGTTGGGGCAAACTCTCCCAGCTTGTGACCTACCATGTTCTCGGTAATGTAAACTGGAATGAACTTGTTCCCGTTATGAACTGCAATGGTATGACCCACAAAATCTGGGGAAATCATACTGGCACGTGACCATGTTTTCACAATTGCCTTCTTGCTGCTTTCGTTCAAGGTAAGAACCTTCTTCTCCAGCTTAAATGCTATATAAGGACCTTTTTTAAGTGATCTGCTCATAACGCTTGGATTAAACTGTTATTTTTTCCGTTTTTCGATAATGAACTTGTTGGTGTCCTTTTTCTTGTTACGAGTCTTAAGACCCTTAGCAAGTAGACCCTTACGTGAACGTGGGTGACCTCCAGAAGAGCGGCCTTCACCACCACCCATTGGGTGATCA
This sequence comes from Williamwhitmania taraxaci, assembly GCF_900096565.1. Taxonomy (NCBI): domain Bacteria; kingdom Pseudomonadati; phylum Bacteroidota; class Bacteroidia; order Bacteroidales; family Williamwhitmaniaceae; genus Williamwhitmania; species Williamwhitmania taraxaci. Next base: position 41,861 of record NZ_FMYP01000009.1, on the reverse strand, counting down.
ACAGGGTTCATAACAACACCACGTACTCTTGGACGGCGACCTAACCAACGAGATCTACCAGCCTTTCCTGAGCGCTCGAGAGCGTGGTCAGGGTTAGAAACAGAGCCAACGGTAGCGCGGCAAGTAACCAAAATCATACGGATTTCGCCCGATGGAAGTTTAATTACTGCATACTTACCTTCGCGTGCAAGAAGCTGTGCATAGCTACCTGCGCTGCGGGCCATAATTCCACCTTGTCCAGGACGAAGTTCGATGTTGTGAATTACAGTTCCAAGCGGTAATTCGGATAGATAGAGAGTGTTACCAACTTCAGGAGCTACACCTGTTCCAGACAAAATGGTTTGTCCAACTTGCAACCCTTGAGGTGCAAGAATATAGCTCTTTTCGCCATTGGCATAAACAACAAGCGCGATACGTGCGCTGCGGTTTGGATCGTACTCGATAGTTTTTACAGTAGCAGGTTGACCATCAACATTACGTTGGAAGTCAATAAGACGATACATTTTCTTGTGTCCACCACCAATATAGCGCATGGTCATCTTACCGGAGTTATTACGTCCGCCCGACCGCTTGGTAGCTACCAACAAAGACTTTTCAGGCTTGTTAGTTGTAATTGTATCGAATGTGCTAATGATCTTATGTCTCTGACCAGGAGTTATCGGTCTAAATTTCTTTACAGCCATGTTCCTTAGATGTTGCTATAAAAATCAATTTTATCACCTTCTTTCAACGTTATGATTGCTTTCTTGAAGGAGTTTGTGCGTCCTACAAGGTAGCCGGCTTTAGTAAAGCGTGACTTTACTTTGCCGCCATAGCGCATGGTGTTAACGTCGGACACTGTAACTGAGTACATTTCCTCAACCGCTTGCTTAATCTGCAGCTTGTTGGCAGTCTTCTCGACTACAAAACCGTAACGATTCAACTTTTCGCCCTGAATCGTCATTTTCTCGGTTACAATTGGCTTAATTAAGATTTCCATCTCTACGTATTTACAAAAAACCAAACAATCTGTTTATCGCGCCTACCGAACCTTCTGAAATAACAAGGTTACCAGCGTTCATAATTTCGTAGGTGTTGAGTTGGGAAGCCAACATTACCTTAGCATCAGCGATGTTGCGGGCAGAAAGAACAACATTAGAATTCACCTCAGGCAACACAAATGTACATTTGCGATTGTCAACCTTGAGGTTGGTTCTGATCTTGATAAACTCCTTAGTTTTAGGAGCGTCCAAGATAAATTCTTCTACAACAACAATCTGGTTCTTCTGAGCCATGTAGGTAAGGGCACTCTTACGAGCCAACTGTTTTACCTTCTTGTTGAGCTTAAAGCTATAGTCTCTAGGAACTGGACCGAAAACACGTCCACCGCCTCTGAAAAGGGGCGATTTAATGCTACCGGCACGGGCAGTACCTGTACCTTTTTGCTTTTTAATTTTCCTAGTGCTACCGGAAACCTCGTTTCTCTGCTTCGACTTGTGAGTACCTTGTCGCTTGTTAGCTAGGTATTGCTTTACGTCGAGGTAAATAGCATGATCGTTGGGTTCGATGCCAAAGATAAAATCTTCGAGCACTACCTTTCTTCCGGTATCCTTACCCTCGATATTTAATACTGCTAATTCCATTACTCCTCAATAATTAAGTAAGAACCCTTTGCACCGGGAATAGATCCCTTAACTAACAGTAGGTTGTTTTCTGGGATAACCTTAAGAACTTTAAGGTTAAGCACCTTTACTTGATCTCCACCCATGCGTCCTGGAAGTCTCTTCCCTGGAAACACGCGTGATGGCCAAGACGATGCACCCAAAGAACCAGGAGCTCTCAAACGGTTGTGTTGTCCGTGGGTTGCTCCACCAACTCCGGCAAAGCCGTAGCGTTTCACAACTCCTTGAAATCCCTTTCCTTTAGAGATACCGGTAACATCTACCCAGTCTCCTTCTTTTAGGATATCCGCAACAGTGATAACATCACCGAGTTTGCGTCCATCTTTAAAAGATTGGAACTCCACAAGCTTGCGCTTAGGGGTAGTGTCGGCCTTCTTGAAGTGACCTAAAAGGCTCTTGTTGGTCCGCTTTTCTTTCTTTTCGTCATAGGCAAGTTGCAGTGCAGTATACCCATCGGTTTCTACACTTTTAACCTGCGTAACTACGCAAGGACCAGCCTCAATAACGGTGCATGGTATGTTTTTACCATCAGCACCGAACACGGAAGTCATTCCGATTTTTTTTCCAATAATTCCTGGCATTGCTTTTTCGCGTTAGACTACTTAACAATTATCAAACCTTGATTTCCACTTCTACTCCGCTAGGAAGCTCAAGCTTCATTAGCGCATCAATTGTCTTAGGAGTAGAGCTGTAGATGTCGAGCAACCTTTTATAGGTAGATAGCTCAAACTGCTCGCGCGACTTCTTGTTCACGAAGGTTGCACGATTCACTGTGAAGATTTTCTTGTGAGTAGGCAGTGGAATAGGTCCACTTACTACTGCTCCAGTTGCCTTCACCGTTTTTACTATCTTTTCTGCCGACTTATCTACCAAGCTATGGTCATAAGATTTAAGCTTAATTCTGATTTTCTGGCTCATTGCAGCTTGCTTAAACGGGTTGTATTATTCTATTTCCTTAATATTTCCCTTTGCCTTCTCCATGATTTCCTTAGAAAGGTTAGATGAAACCTCATCGAAATGAGAGAATTCCATCGTGCTAGTTGCCCTACCTGAGGAGATTGTACGAAGAACGGTTACATATCCGAACATTTCGGATAGCGGAACTTTAGCCTTTACCACGCGAGCACCACCACGAGATTCCATACCAGTGATCTGTCCACGACGCTTGTTGAAGTCGCCGATAACATCACCCATATTTTCCTCAGGGGTAACTACTTCTACTGCCATAACCGGCTCCATAAGAATTGGATTGGCTTTGATAGCAGCGTGACGGAAGGCATAACGAGCACAAATTTCGAACGAAAGTGCATCAGAGTCCACTGCGTGGAAACTACCATCCTTAAGAGTAACCTTCATGCTATCGATAGGATAACCTGCAAGTACACCGTTCTTCATTGAAGACTCGAAACCCTTCTTAATAGAGGGCACAAATTCTTTAGGAATATTACCACCCTTAAGTTCGTCAACGAACTGAAGTCCAGTAACTCCTTCATCGGCAGCACCAATGGAAACAATAATATCAGCGAACTTACCCTTACCACCCGATTGTTTCTTGAACGTTTCACGGTGATCGGCTTTGCCCTTAAGTGCTTCTTTATAGTTAACCTGTGGTGCACCTTGGCTAATTTCCACGTTGAACTCGCGACGCAAACGGTCTACGATAATTTCAAGGTGTAACTCACCCATACCGCTAATAATGGTTTGTCCACTATCATGATCGGTGTGTATTTTGAAAGTAGGATCCTCTTCGGAAAGTTTACCAAGAGCAATACCCAACTTGTCGAGGTCCTTTTGAGTTTTAGGCTCAATAGCGAGTCCAATAACGGGCTCGGGAAAGGTCATCGATTCAAGAGTAATAGGATATTTCTCATCGCATAGGGTATCACCTGTGCGAATATCTTTAAAACCTACTGCAGCACAAATATCACCAGCTTCAATAACCTCCATTGGGTTTTGCTTGTTGGCGTGCATTTGGTAAAGGCGCGAAATACGCTCTTTCTTGCTTGTGCGGGTGTTGTAGATATATGATCCAGACTCCAGTTTACCACTATAAATACGCATAAATGCTAGACGGCCTACGAATGGGTCGGTAGCAATTTTAAACGCAAGAGCGGTGAAAGGATCTTTAACGCTAGGATGACGAACAACTTCCTCACCAGTTTCAGGATTAACACCTGTAATGGATTCCACATCAAGCGGGGTTGGAAGAAATTCGATAACGGCATCAAGGAGTTTTTGAACGCCCTTGTTCTTAAATGCGGTTCCGCAAAGAACAGGAACAATCTTCATGTCGATGGTAGCCTTACGGATAGCATCAACTAACTCGGCCTCGGTAATTGAGTTCGGGTCTTCGAAGAATTTCTCTAAAAGGGCATCGTTGTATTCTGCAACCGATTCCACCAACTTGGCTCTCCACTCAGCAACCTCTTCGAGCATATCTGCAGGAACGTCCTCGTAGTTGTAGTTTACCTTAACCTTATCGTCGTCGTAGTAGATTACGGCCTTATTCAAAATAAGATCGACAGTTCCGCGGAACTTCTCTTCGGCGCCAATAGGAATGTGAAGGGGAACAGGAACAGCACCCAGCTTATCCTTAATCTGTGAAACCACAGAAAAGAAATCGGCACCGGCACGATCCATCTTATTAACAAAAGCCATACGGGGCACCTTATACTTATCGGCTTGTCTCCATACGGTTTCCGACTGGGGCTCAACGCCACCAACGGCACAAAACACGGCAACAGCACCATCGAGAACGCGAAGCGAGCGCTCCACTTCTACGGTAAAGTCAACGTGTCCTGGGGTGTCAATTAGGTTGATTTTGTAGGTCTGATCGTTGTAAATCCAGAAAGTGGTAGTAGCAGCAGAGGTAATGGTGATACCACGCTCTTGCTCCTGTACCATCCAGTCCATAGTAGCGGCTCCATCGTGAACCTCTCCTATCTTGTGAGTTTTACCAGTATAAAATAGGATACGCTCCGATATGGTAGTTTTACCAGCATCGATGTGAGCCATAATACCTATATTTCTAGTAAAATTAAGATCCTTACTCATTGAATGTAACCTCTCCTTAATTGTTTAAACTAGAACCTGAAGTGAGCGAAAGCCTTGTTGGCTTCAGCCATCTTGTGCACGTCCTCTTTTCTCTTGTATGCACCGCCTTCATTGTTATAACCAGCTACAATTTCATTAGCTAGTTTGTCGGCCATAGATTTTCCCGATCGTTTACGCGCATATAAGATCATATTCTTAATGCTGATCGAAATTTTTCGGTCCGTACGTACTTCTCTAGGAACTTGGAAAGTAGCACCACCTACACGGCGGCTCTTTACTTCAACCTGAGGAGTAATGTTCTCCAATGCTTTCTTCCAGATTTCCAGCGGACTCTTCTCGGAGTCTTTCATCTTCACCGCAACCATGTCGATGGCATCATAGAATACTGACAAAGCAGTACTCTTTTTGCCTTCATACATCAGGTTGTTTACGAAACGGGTAACCAAAGAATCACCAAACTTAGGGTCTGGCAGAAGAATTCTTTTTTTTGGTTTTGCCTTTCTCATCGACTTAAACTAAAAAGTTATTATTTCTTACCTTTTTTCACAGGAGCGCCCTTTACTGGAGCACCACCCTTACCCGCTTTTGGCTTCTTAGTGCCATACTTCGAGCGTCTTTGATTACGTCCTTCAACGCCGGAAGCATCCAATGCTCCACGTACGATATGGTAACGCACACCAGGTAAGTCTTTTACCCTTCCACCCCTGATAAGCACAATACTGTGCTCTTGAAGGTTGTGACCTTCACCGGGAATGTAAGCGGTAACTTCAAACCCATTGGTTAGCCTTACACGGGCAACCTTACGCATAGCGGAGTTTGGTTTCTTAGGCGTTGTAGTGTACACACGTGTACATACGCCTCTCTTTTGGGGACATGCATCCATCGCGGGAGCCTTGCTCTTGTCAAGCAATTTCGTCCTTCCTTTTCTTACAAGTTGTTGAATTGTAGGCATAAAATACAACTACTTCGTTAATCCTTGGTTATACTATATTTTTAACAAAATGGCTTGCAAAGGTATTCTTTTTTTTGATTTGCAAGAACTTTTACCAGAATAAATTGACTCAAAGACCATTCCCACTTAGGATAGACTTCGGAAATCGCTGTTATTCCGGGTTGCAAAAGTAAGATAAAAAAGTGATTTAGCAACAACTTATTCAGTTAAGTTTCTCTTTTTCAAGAAACCATTATTTTTATACCAAATATGTAAACCTTCCGCCGATTCTCTTTGATGTGATCAAAAAATCACTATTTTTGAAACTCGTCACTCAAAAAAATTGAAGCTTACTATGATATAGAGTAACCACTAATTTAATTCTTGGGCTATGAAGAGCTACTTAACTAACCAAATTAAGAACATCGTTCTACTTGGAAACTCCGGATGTGGGAAAACAACCCTCGCCGAGACCATGATGTTTGAAGGCAAAGTGATTGAGCGCCGCGGAACAGTAGAGGCAAAAAACACGGTGTCGGACTACACCGAAATTGAGCAGGTTTACCTTCGCTCCATCTACTCTTCCGTTCTTTACACAGAATTTCAGGACCACAAGCTCAATATCATCGATGCGCCAGGCGGTGACGATTTTGTTGGCGGGGTCATCCCGGCCCTTCGGGTGGCCAACACTTCCGTAATGGTTATTAATGCCCAAAACGGTGTGGAAGTTGGAACCGAGATTCAGGGCCGATACGTGGAGCAATACGGAAAGCCTATGATGTTTTTCGTGAACCAACTCGAAAGTGACAAGGCTAACTGGGACAGCACCATCGACAGCATCCACCAAAGTTTTGGAAAAAAAGCCATCATAGTTCAATACCCAGTAAATGCGGGCACCGATTTCAACGGATTTATCGATGTGCTCATGATGAAATACTACACCTTTAAGGGTGATACCGGCGAGCGCACTACAAACGAAATCCCCGCTGCCGAAATGGATACTGCCAATGAGCTTCACAATGCGCTCGTTGAAGCGGCTGCCGAAAACGACGAATCGCTCATGGAAATCTTCTTCGAAAAGGGAAGCCTTACCGAAGAGGAGATGAGCAAAGGCATTAGAAGAGGGATGGCAAACCGCGATCTTTTCCCCATTTTCTGTGGATCAGGCAAAAAGAATATCGGCATCAAACGCTTGATGGATTTCATCATTAACGTTAGCCCTTACCCAAACCAAACAATTAATCCTACCGACAATGCCGGTGTGGAAGTGCCCATCGACTCCAAAGCGCCTACCTCCATATTCGTATTCAAGACCAACTACGAGCCGCATATTGGTGAAGTGAACTTCTTCAAGGTAATCTCCGGAAAAGTAACCGAAGGTATGGATTTGGTGAACATGAACAACGACACCAAGGAACGAATTACCCAACTCTTTGCCTCTGCAGGAAAGAACCGCACCAAGGTTACGGAACTATATGCAGGTGATTTTGGTTGCACGGTAAAGTTGAAAAACACAAAAACAAACCATACCCTTAATGGACCTGGTGCTCCTTGGGTATTCGAGGCCATTACTTTCCCTGAGCCAAAATTCCGCACAGCCATTAAGGCAAGGAATGAAGCCGACGAGGAGAAGATGAGCGAAGTGCTGAATCGCACACACCAGCAGGATCCCACCATTATTATAGAGTATAGCAAGGAGTTGAAGCAAACAATTCTGCACGGGCAGGGTGAACACCACCTCAATATTTTGAAGTGGCACCTCAACAATACCCACAAAATTGAGGTGGACTTTGTGGCGCCAAAGATTCCTTATCGCGAAACCATTACTAAGATAGCTGCCGCCGATTACCGCCACAAGAAACAGAGTGGTGGAGCGGGTCAGTTTGGGGAAGTGCACATTGTGATAGAGCCTCACGTGGAGGGAGCACCTGACAAAACCAAGTTTAAAGTCGATGGCAAGGAGATAAACCTAAACATCAGGGGAAAAGAAGAGGTTAAGCTCGACTGGGGTGGCAAGCTCGTTTACTACAACTGCATTGTTGGGGGAGCAATTGAAGCACGATTCCTACCCGCTATTTTAAAAGGTATAATGGAAAAGATGGAGGAAGGCCCACTCACCGGCTCCTACGCTCGCGATATTCGCGTGGCGGTGTACGACGGAAAGATGCACGCTGTAGACTCCAACGAATTGGCGTTTAAACTTGCTGGTCGCAACGCCTTTAAGAATGCCTTTAAGATTGCTGGGCCAAAGATCATGGAACCGGTATACGAGGTAGAGATTATGGTACCAGGCGACAAGATGGGTGATGTAATGGGTGACCTTCAGAATCGCCGAGCTATCATCATGGGTATGGGTAGCGACCGAGGATTCGAAAAAATTATAGCTCGCGTGCCGCTCTCTGAGATGCATAAGTACTCCACTACCCTTTCCTCCTTAACGAGTGGACGAGCCAACTTCCACATGAGTTTCCTTGAATACGAACAAGTCCCAACGGATATCCAAGAGAAACTACTAAAGGTTTACGAAACCGAGCAGGTGGAAGATTAATCCCTTCAACCTATTCAACAAAAAAGCCACTCCAAACGGAGTGGCTTTTTTAATCAGCATCTATTCTAACCTTAATTTGGCAAACAAATCCACAACAATTAAAGCGTAGAAAATAAATTTCGGTTGAAACACGTAAAGCACTCCTGTTTACAGAAGTTCGATCTAAATAAAAAAACAGTTGCAGTAATTCAAGAAGTAATCAAAATGAATAACCACTTGATATTTTGCAGAAAGAAACGATACCGTCACCCTACTGTTCCCTCTTATTTATGTAACGTCAACCGAGCACTTTACTATCATCGCTTATTGGAAATGGGTTCTGTTTTTTGCCAAACACCAGCACATATACGCAAATCCTAAAAGGATAAACACAAGTGAAATGCCTTCGCAAAATCCAAGAATCATTTTAGACATTTCATCTCGGTATATACTGCTCAGCGACTTAATTAATAAGCCCGAGGCATAAAACGATAAAATCAGAATCTGCAACCTTTTTTTCATTTTCTATTCTCCATTTAAGCATAAAATAGTTCACACGAAAGGTGATTTATTTAAGAATAGTTCCACATGAGAACCCATCTCGCAAAAAGTTCACAGAACTCTAATTTAGCCTTAAGTCTACCGACTAATTGCTATACCACATCCATTTCCACATCTCTTTCCACGAGGTCTTCTTTCCATACATTAAGATACCTACACGATAGATCTTGCTCGAGAGCCAAGTCATTCCAATAAAGGAGGCAATCAGAATTGCAGCAGAAAGAGCCAACTGCCAATCGGGAACTCCAAACGGAACGCGTGCCATCATAATGATGGGTGACGTGAACGGAATCATAGAGAACCAAAAAGAGAGCGATGAGTCTGGATCTTGAAAGGTAGACATCATGATGAAGATGGAGAGGATGAGCGGAATGGTAACCGGAAGCATAAACTGCTGCGATTCGGTTTCGTTATCTACCGCAGCTCCTACTGCTGCAAACATGGAAGAATAGAGTAGATATCCGCCTATAAAGAAGAAGAAAAAGCAACCAATAATATAGGGGAGGTTTGCATTACCAAGCATGGTAAAGATCGCTTCCACCTTGGAGGATGAAGGAGCCATGGCTGCGGAATTGCCAGCCATGGGATTGGCAGAGGCTTGATCAATAGTGTTCTGAATTTGCACTTGAGAGGAAGAATCGACAACAAGCACCGCTTTGGCAATGGTAACAATGGCTGTAGTGAGCATAACCCAAATGAGGAGCTGCGTAAGTCCTACCGCTGCAATTCCAAGGATCTTACCCATCATCAGCTGGAACGGCTTAACCGAGGAGATAATAACCTCAACGATACGGCTAGTCTTTTCTTCGATAACGCCACGCATTACTTGGGCACCGAAAAGAAAGATAAACATATAAATGGCAAAACCGGAAATATAGGCAATACCCATATTCATCTCGGTGCTACTCTCCTTTTCGCTACCATCTTCATTCCACTGAATGGTCCGCATGGAAACTTCAGTCTTGACCGTCTTTAATATGGTATCAATATCGGCAATATTATAGGTGGCCAGTTTACTCCGTTCAATCTCCTTCCCAATGGAACTTTCCATATGGTTTTTCAATTCGAGGTTTGGTTGATCCTCCGAAAAGAAGCGTACGCCGTCGGGCTGTTCAACAACTGTCGGGATATAAAGCACCCCATAAAGACTATCTGAACTAAAGGTTTTTCGTGCCTGCTCGAGGGTTGTATTGGACAAATACTTAAACTTGATGGTGGCCTTTTCGGGCAGCAGATTTACGAACTTGCCCGTTTCATCAATCACCGCAATCTTCTTTATGGTATCGTCTTTGACATACTTTGCAACTAGAGCGGGACCTACCATGAGAGAGCCAAAAAGTAGGGGACCAAGGAGAGTCATGATGATAAATGATTTCTTCTTAACCCTTACCGAATACTCCCTTTGAATTATCAGAAATATCTTATTCATAAAAATTGCTTTTACATTATTTGCTATTACTCAAAAAACCATAAGAACTAAACAACCATGAGCAAATGCTCTTGAGTGATATACGATTGGAAGTTCTGCAACTAGTTTTTATTCTCACTGTTGTAGTTTTGAACTACCTTAATAAAGATGTCGTTCATGCTAGGAATAACCTCATTAAAGCTCATCACTTCAACGCTAGGAAGCAACTGCGAAAGTAGTCGGTTTTCCTGTGTCGGGGTAAGGACCTTAATAGTGGCTCTTTTAGTGTATTTATCATCCCACTCCTTGAGCAATTCATAGTCGGGACCAACAATCGACTTGAGAGAAGAGATATCACCGCGGTAACCTACCTCGTAGATGTTCTCACCGTAGTTCTTGCGCACATCATCAATATGACCACTAAGTATATTACGGGATTTATTAATCAAGCAGATGTTGTCGCAGAGTTCTTCTACCGAGCCCATATTGTGAGTAGAGAATATAATGGTGCAGCCACGGCTCTTCAAGCCAAGAATCTCCTCCTTTAGTAAATTGGCATTAATGGGATCGAATCCACTAAAAGGCTCATCGAAAATCAGAAGTTTAGGCTCATGAAGCACCGTAACGATGAACTGCACTTTTTGGGCCATGCCCTTTGAGAGTTCCTCCACCTTCTTATCCCACCAAGCTTGAATCTCAAACTTACGAAACCAATACTTCAACTTCTCCATAGCGTCGTGCTTGGAAAGCCCCTTAAGCATGGCAAGGTAAAGCGCCTGCTCTCCTACCTTCATCTTTTTATATAGACCGCGCTCTTCTGGAAGATATCCAATCTGGAACACATCACTACCTTTCATGGGGCGCCCTTCGAAAAAGAGTTGGCCCTTATCGGGTGCCGTAATCTGGTTGATTATCCGAATAAGTGTAGTTTTTCCTGCCCCATTTGGGCCTAACAAGCCGAAGATGGTATTGGCCGGAACAGAAATGCTGACATTGTCGAGGGCCAAGTGATTGGCAAACTTCTTTTCAACGTTTTCGGCTCTAAATATTTCCATAGTAATAATCAGTTGTTTGAATTACGTTCTAAATTCTAGGTGTCTAAATTACAATTTCTTCAGGCAAAATAACTCCAAATTTGTTTTTTCGCCTCAACAAGAGTGTAACATTGCTCTATTAGTATGAAGAAAACAAAAAAAGTTACAAAAAGACTACCATTTCGATTTCATTCACCCACACCAATAAATTCCGTCTAATGGGATAACTAGGCATCCAATATATTGAAACCATACGAAACAAGTCGAAGATTCGTAACCCAATGTAAGAGAATAGCCACCAAAAAAAATGCCCCGACAGTGTCGGGGCATTAATTATATAAGGAATAGCCGATTAAACTAGCTAAAGAAATTCTTCATACGCTCAAATATATTCTTATCGTTGGCATCAGGGTTTGGAATGAAGTTTTCGGACTCAGCCATCTTCTCAACGAACTTCTCCTCCTCCTTGGTGAGCTTCTTTGGAACCCATACATTAATATGGACCAAAAGATCGCCACGGCCATAACCATTAACATCGGGGATTCCTTTGCCGCGAAGACGCAAGATTTTTCCCGGCTGAGTACCTGGATCGACTTTTATTTTCACCTTTCCGTCTACTGTAGGAACTTCCACCGTGGCACCAAGGGTGGCATTCGGAAAGCTAACAAAGAGGTTGTGAATTATATCATTTCCATCGCGGATTAGTTCAGGATGCGGTTCCTCCTCAATAATGACGAGTAAATCTCCATTCATTCCTCCCCTACGCGCGGCATTCCCCTTTCCAGAGACAGAGAGTTGCATTCCTTCGCCAACTCCAGCTGGGATACGAATCTCAATAACCTCTTCCCCACGAACCAGCCCATCGCCGTTGCAAGCCTTACATGGATTGGTGACAATCTTTCCTTCGCCACCACAGGTTGGGCAGACGGAGGCAGTTTGCATTTGGCCTAATATAGTGTTGCTAATACGCGTAACTTGTCCGGCCCCTCGACAGGTATTGCATGTTGAAGAACCACTGCCATCCTCGGCTCCAGTTCCGCTACATTTCTTGCATTCAACGTGCTTGTTTACCTTGATCTTTTTTTCAACCCCATTGGCAACCTCCGAAAGATTAAGTTTCACCTTAATACGAAGATCGGAACCCCGATTTACGCGCCGACCGCCCCCACGAGAACCGCCAGACGAAAACCCGCCAAAATGTCCTCCAAAGATGTCACCAAAGTGCGAAAAAATGTCATCCATGTTCATGCCACCGCCGCTAAAACCGCCGCCACCTCCGGCACCGCCAACTCCTGCGTGGCCATATTGATCGTAACGGGCACGTTTATTATCATCGCTAAGAACCTCATAGGCCTGAGCTGCCTCTTTGAACTTATCCTCAGAGGCTTTGTCTCCAGGGTTTTTATCGGGATGGTATTTCAATGCCATCTGCCGGTAAGCCTTCTTAATATCGGCAGCAGAGGCACTCTTCGAAATGCCTAGAATTTCATAATAATCGCGCTTAGTCATTGTGCAGATACATTTTTAGCGTTACTCACCAACAATAACCTTGGAGTAGCGAATTACTTTTTCGTTGAGGCGATAGCCCTTTTGAATAACGTCAACAATCTTTCCTTTTAACGCTTTACTCGGAGCCGGGATTTGGGTAATAGCCTCATGTAAATCGGTGTTGAGCGAGTGGCCAACAGCCTCAATCTCAACAACGCCTTGACGTTTCAAAAACTCATTAAACTTATTAACAATAAGCACCACGCCCTCTTTTACTGGCTCTAGATCCGTGGCGACATCCATTGCTTTCAGCGCTCTATCGAAATCGTCTACTACAGGAAGCATGTTTACAATAACAGATTCGCCTGCTGTCTTGATCAAATCCTCGCGCTCCTTACGGGTACGCTTCCTGAAATTATCGAACTCGGCACTAAGCCGCATGTATCGATCCTTATAATCGGCCAACTGCTCCTCTGTAGTAGGTTCGGCTGGTATTTCTTGTGCTTCAACGTTAGCTGCTTCTGTGGCTTCTTGATTATTCACCTCTGTCTCGGTTGCCTCCTGTTTTGGCAACTCCTCTGCACCGCTTTGCTTCTTATGCTTGGTCATATCGAACTATATCATATAAGTATTACGCGAAAGGGCACTTGCAAATTGCTTGCCACTTCGCAAAAGACGACATTTTGTCGGTTAAGTATTATTGGATGCGACGAATTTGGGCACCCAGCTTATTCAAGCGCTCATCGATGCGCTCATAACCCCTGTCGATCTGCTCAATGTTGTGAATAATTGAGGTTCCTTCTGCAGACATGGCTGCAATAAGCAGCGCAACTCCGGCACGAATATCAGGAGAGGTCATTACCGTGGCGCGCAGTTTCACCCGATTACCTTGGCCAATTACAGTGGCTCGGTGAGGATCACAAAGAATTATTTGCGCCCCCATGTCGATGAGTTTATCGACAAAAAACAAGCGACTCTCAAACATTTTTTGGTGTATAAGCACACTTCCACGAGCCTGAGTAGCCACCACGAGAAAAACGCTTAAAAGATCAGGCGTCAAGCCTGGCCAAGGGGCATCAGCAATAGTCAGAATGCTGCCATCAATAAAGGTATCGATGGTATAGCCATCCTGAGCAGGAATATAAATATCGTCGCCCCTACGCTCCATCTTAATCCCCATTCGTTCGAAAGAGTAAGGAATAATACCGAGATCATCGTAGGAGACATTCTTAATAGTAATTTCACTTTGAGTCATGGCAGCCATCCCAATAAAGCTACCAATCTCAATCATATCCGGCAAGATGGTGTGTACCGCACCGTGAAGTTCGGTTACCCCTTCAATGGTAAGTAAGTTGGAGCCAATACCCGTAATTTTGGCACCCATCCTATTTAGTAACTTGCAAAGTTGCTGAACATAGGGTTCGCAAGCGGCGTTATACATGGTAGTCACACCCTTGGCCATAACGGCAGCCATAAGAATATTGGCCGTTCCCGTTACCGACGCCTCATCGAGAAGCATGTTGCAACCATGTAGGTTACTTGCCTCAACGGCGTAATAATTTTCGGCAATGCTAAAATCGAAACTGGCACCTAAGCGCTGAAATCCTAAGAAGTGGGTATCGAGCCTGCGTCGACCAATCTTATCGCCACCTGGACGGGGAACAAACCCCTTGCCGAAACGAGCTAAAAGTGGACCAACCACCATAATGGAACCCCGTAAGCTGGCGGCCTTTACTCTGAACTCATCGGTACGGAGGTAGTTGATATCTACTTGGGTGGCCTTGAACGAGTAAGACGAATCGCTCAACTTGTTCACTTCTACACCCATGCTTTGGAGCAGGTCGATAAGCTTATTTACGTCGAGAATGCTGGGAACATTATGCACCACAACCTCTTCGGGTGTGAGCAGAATGGCACACAGAATTTGAAGCGCCTCATTTTTCGCTCCCTGTGGGTGAATATCACCCGAAAGCTTAAGGCCTCCCTTTATTTCGAAGGTACCCATGTTTATGCCGAATTACTTTTTGCGGGAATGATGCTGCGGGATACGCTTCTTAGGAGCTGAAGTCGATTGTATTTCGAACCGTTCTTGGAGCTTGTATTCCGGACTGAGCTTAAGCATACCCTCCGAAAATTCGCCAAGGTCACGCAATATGATATCATCAGTAACCGATTCCTTGTTCCATGTGAGGTAAGATTTCTTCATCTGGTTGGCAATGGCGTAAACCAGAAAATCTTTCTCTTCTCCATCCTCAAGCTTCATGGCAGCGGTAACCATGCTTTGAATCACACGACCATAGTGTTTATGCTTTAAACGAATAGGGGCATATGGTACAGGGCGAGGTTTCTCGCTCAGTTTTTCACGCGAAGGATCGGGGTATGGTGAGTCAACCACGAGTTTGAAATCGGACATAACTGCCAAGTGATCCCAAAGTTTGTGCTTAAAATCGGGTTGATCGCGCAGATGTGGGTTCAGCGTACCCATAACCGAAATAATGGTTTTTACCACGGTATTACGTTCCTCCCTATCCTCAACAGTAAGAGCATAATCAACCATTTGCTGAACATTTCTTCCGTATTCGGGAAGAGGGAGTTTACTCCGCTGAGTATTATAGTCCATCATAATAAATTGTCGTATAAACACCCCATTTAGGGGTAACTTTAACAAACACAAAATTAACTCATTAAACGGAATAAACAAAACTCCGTGTATTACAACCCAATTTTTAGTTTAGCAAATTTGAGTAGCAGCGTTTTTTGGCCTGCCGCAGGAAAGAAAACGGTAACCTTTCGGTTTGGTCCATCCCCTTCGGCTGTAATCACTTTTCCAATGCCAAATCGCTCGTGCTCAACCTGAACTCCCTCTACGATATCGTTCTCGGCACATTCCACAAATTGCTTGGCAATGGGCTCGTTGAAAACCGTAGCGCCAGCGGGGAGCTTTGTCTTCACCTCCGTGGAGGTTATCTTATTAGGAGAAGCTGGAACATTCTTTTGGTAAGGATTGGAGAAGCCGCCGTAGTTTTTGGTAAAACCGCCATTTTGCGTCGAGAGGTTCAACAGGGAGTTACTCTCATTGTCGGGATCGGAATCGCCCATATCGAGAAACTGCTCGTCGATCTCCTTTAAAAAACGACTAGGGCGACAGGTAGCCGGTGTGCCCCACTTATAGCGTTGAAGGGCATAAGAGATGGTGGCTCTGCGCTCGGCCCTAGTGATGGCGACGTAGAATAACCGTCGCTCCTCTTCTAACTCTTGCTCGGTATTCATGCTCATGCGGGATGGAAAAAGTTCGTCTTCCAAACCAACCAAGTATACGTATTTAAACTCGAGTCCTTTGGCCGAGTGAATGGTCATAATTGTCACCTTATTCTTGTCCTCTGGCTTATCCTTATCGGCATCGGTCAACAGCGATACGGTCTCTAGAAAACGGTCGAGGGTGGGCTCACCATCGGGCTCCTCAGCACGCTTCATCTCATCGACAAACTCACGAATTCCGTTAAGCAGCGCCTCTAGGTTCTCCAACTTCGATGTGCCTTCTTGCGATTTATCCATGCGCAAATCGTTGATAACGCCCGATTTTGTAGCAATGGTTAAGGCGAGGTTGTAGGCATCGGAGGTAACAATCTCGGTGGCAAGATCCTTTATGATCGCAGCAAAGTCGGCCAGTTTACGCGCGGCACCATCCTTCACCTCCGAATCGAGGCTTCGGATATTCAATGCCGCCTCCCAAATGCTAAGCCCTTTAGCCGAGGCTGCTGCTTCCACGCGCGACATGGTAGTTTCGCCAATTCCCCGAGCAGGGAAGTTCACCACCCGCTTATAGGCTTCATCGTCGTTATGGTTAAGCACCAACCGGAAGTAGCACAGCAGATCCTTGATCTCCTTGCGTTGGTAGAACGAAAGTCCTCCGTAAACCTTGTAGGGAATATTCTTCTTCCGCAGGGAGTCTTCAAAAATACGCGACTGCGCATTGGTGCGGTAGAGTATGGCAAAGTTCTGGTAAGTCGCTTGATCCTGAAGGATAGTTTGGTGTATGGATGCCGCCACCATGAGCCCCTCCTCCTGATCGGTATACGCTCGGAGTACCTTGATGAGATCACCCGACTCCTTCTCGCTGTAAGAAACCTTCTTAATTTGATTCTTATTCTTAGCAATGAGGCTGTTGGCTGCATTCACAATGTTTTGTGTAGAGCGATAGTTCTGCTCCAGCTTAAAGAGTTTATAGTTGGGGTAATCGTTTCGGAAGTTAAGGATGTTCTCGATTTTTGCTCCACGGAAGGAGTAGATACTCTGCGCATCATCGCCCACCACGCAAATATTCTTATGGTGTGTGGCCAACTTATTCACAATGAGGTATTGGGAGTAGTTGGTATCCTGATACTCATCCACCAGAATAAAGTTGAACAACTGTTGATACTTGGCAAGCACCTCAGGGAAGTCGCGGAAAAGAATGTTGGTATTCAGCAACAAGTCGTCGAAGTCCATGGCGCCCGACTTGTAGCATTTTTGGGCATAGGCAGTGTAGATATCCGCAATCATGGGCATCTTGGCCGCAGCATCCTGCGACATGGCGCCGGAATTGCTACGGTAAGCCATAGGCGTCACCAGATTATTCTTGGCGCTGGAGATACGTGAGAGTACGGCCCCCGGTTTATAAATCTGATCGTCGAGCTTTTTCTCCTTTACGATAGCTTTTATGACACTCTTCACGTCGGTGGTGTCGTAGATAGTAAAACTCGATGGGTATCCAAGCTTATCGGCCTCGGCACGCAGTATTTGAGCAAAGATGGAGTGAAAGGTTCCCATACGCAAACGCTTGGACTGTGCCACGCCCACGGTAACCGCAATACGCTCCTTCATCTCCTTAGCCGCCTTATTGGTAAAGGTTAGTGCGAGGATTGATGATGGTTGTACGCCTTGATTGAGCAGGTAAGCAATTCGGTAAGTGAGCACGCGCGTTTTTCCGGAACCGGCACCGGCGATGATAAGGCTAGGACCAGTAAAGTTGACAACGGCTTCGCGCTGTGTATCGCTGAGTTGAGAGAGGAATTCTTCCACGAGATGTGTTATATTTTCAATTAGGCTGTAAAGGTAAGGTTGCAGGATGGATTTACAAATTTAAATAGAGGGGTTTTAGGGGTGATTGATGAATGGCTAAATAATTCACGAACGAGGATATGCCTCACGACTAATCCTCGAGTTATATCGACCCTTCGGGCCTCAAAAGATTGCACCACGCTTGAGGGCCAACGGCCCGGCATAACCAACGTAGGGCGTAAGCCCTATGAGAAGGGGCGGATGCCCAATCAATCCCAAATATACCGTTCGTCGTAATCGATGTTGTGTTTTTTGAGAAGCCCAAGGAATTCATCTTCGAAAATCATGTTGGAATGGTGCTCGGCCTGCGTGTTGATGTATTTAGTTACATTATCAACCTGCGATTTGCTCACCGAGAATATGCCGTAACCATCCTGCCAATCAAAGATGTCATGCAACTCCAGGAATTTCGCTTTAGCCCACCGAGAGGAGTTCGATTTAACCTTGCTCACCAAATCCATTTGGGCAACTTTACGCGAAAGCAGGCAGAGAATGTGCACGTGGTTCAAATAACCACCAACGGCCACAGGGTTGCACTCCAAATTATTGCAAACACCTGCCATGAAAGAGAACAGCTCCGGAGCAATGGCCTCCGAAATGTATCTTGCACGGTATTTTGTTGAAAACACAACGTGCACGTAAACCCGCGATAACGATTGTGGCATATGCTATGTCGGCCCTTCAGGCCTCAATTGGTTTTTATTTTACACAACGGATAGGATAGGCCTCACGACCTATCCTATGAAATATATCGACCCTTCGGGCCTCAAACAATTCAAACACCAATCGAAATTTACAGAAAAAAAACGAATATAAATATTATTCCACCACGCTTGAGGGCCAACGTCCCGGCATAACCAACGTACGGCAAGCCCTATGAAAAGGGGCGGACGCCCTAATGATAAAGCAGAAACACCCTCATCAGCACCACCACATCTTAGAGCCAACGGCCCGGCATAACCAACGTAGGGCAAGCCCTATGAGAAGGGGCGGATGCCCGGCAATAAAACAGACCTCCCTTCGTTTACCATGCAACAAACTCACCAGAGTTCTACGCTCATCTTTTGGTTCTTGCCTCTTAATTCTTTAATATTGTAGCTCAATTACAAAAAAACATAGATGCGCGTCTACATCGTTCTGCTACTTTCCATTGTTGGCCTATCTTCGCTTGAGGGCTTCGGCCAAATTACATCGCCTACTTCCGATGTGGCTTTGGCCACCCAATACTCATTGCAACCTCATCAAGACTCTGTTTACGTTTTTCACATACCCGTTATGGCAAATCTGAGGGCGATGCATTCTACCAAAGTTACCTCCAGCATAAAATGGTTTATGTTAGATATGGTTACCAAGCAGTTTGTCCAAATCGATCAATCTCTGGGTGCCGTCTCCTCCGATCTTTCCATAAATAAAAGTGGCTGTTATTCGGTTTCCGTCGAGCCCTCCGTGGGGAATATCGAGACCGACACCGCATGGGTTTACCTCGACAACTTTGACATTATCGATATTACCGCTACAAACACCTGTAGCAACCTGAAAATGCGCGTGAATACTGCTCCCGAGAGCTATGAATACATCATTCTATACTACGATCTCAGCCAATTGAGCTTTACCCCGAAAAGTAAAAAAAACAAATTGGACGTTACTTGGTATAAGAACGGTGAAACAGCCGAACTCGATTATGGGCAGATAATCACGCTTAAGGAGGATAACCTCCCGGTGGAAGACGCCTACTACACCGTAGTGGTAAAGGACGTAATGGGAAAGTCGGCAACCTTTCAAACGGCAACCCTTCCAGCCATAGCCCCACTAGCAAAATTCGACGTAGCCATATGGAACGGAACCAACTGGAGCACCGCAGGCGAAAAAGTAGAAGCTCAAGCACCCATGAAGATGCAGCTTACCAGCCAGAGCAAAAACTGCGACAGCCTAATATGGACCGGATTCAACGATCCCTACCTTTTTGATAGGGGTGGCGATTCCTTGCTGTGGAACGTAGGAAACCTATCCGTCATCAATCAATACGAAACCCAAGACCTCCTGCCGGGAAAGTATAAGCTTAGGTTAATTGCCAAAAAAAATTCAAGCGGATGCCGCGATACGGTGGAACTAAAATATGCCACCGTGCTGGCATCTAAAATTGACGCAAGCCTTATACCCAACGTATTCACCCCGGGAGGAACATACCCCTACTTCAAATTTAAAACCGACGACACTACGAAAGTGCGATCGATCCGCGACTTTGATATAAAAATATTTACACGCTGGGGTAACCAGGTGTATTCCTACTCCGGAACCGTTGGAGATTGGACCGGGTGGGATGGTAAGACCGATGGAACAGGCGCCGAAGCCGCCCCTGGGGTTTACTACTTCATCATTAAGGCTCGAGGCTGGGACGACATCAGCTACGATAGTGGCCCATATAAGGGGTTTTTCTATCTGTTTAGAAATAATTGATAACGACTGAAGACTGACGCACCCTTAGGCCAAAGGGTGCGTTCAGATATTTTCGGGTTGTAGTTTTTCATTAACCTGTAGAATCAATACAATTTTACAGCAGCCATCCTTTGCCTCCGGCGATCTCGCTTCGCTCGGTTCACATTTAACTTTTCACCTTTCACAATTTTTTCAAATTGTGAAGTAGCGACACACAACGTCTCCACAAATTTTCATAGATTTACCCAACCATAATACACTGTCGCCCTAACCCACTGTTCAACTGCCCATCCAAACAATCATACTCATGCTAAAATCGAAGAAAATTGTCCTTGGTATTGCGCTAGGTTTAGCCGTAATTGCCAGCATTATCGGGATTTCGCTCTGCAGCCGAAGTTCCAACGAGATTGTTCAAGCCGACCCTCGGTTCGCTGCTCACATTTCAGCATTTACATCCGGCAATATATCCATTGCCTCAACCATCACAATAAGGCTTACCGACGCCTCCCCCGCCTTCGCCGGCGAAAACAAACCTGTTGCAGAGGAGTTATTTGACTTTTCGCCATCGGTGGAGGGTATCGCCTATTGGATTGATGCGCAAACGGTGGAGTTCCGCCCGGCAAAACTGCTGGAATCGGGAACAACCTACGAAGCTAAGTTCTACCTGAGCAAGGTAAAAGAGGTTGAATCGGAGTTTAAAACCTTCGTATTCGGTTTCAGAACGCTGGAGCAATCCTTCGAGATTCAAGAAGAAGGGCTTATAATTGACAACCCACGCCAACCCGACACCTATACCTACCAAGGCAAGCTGATCTCGGCCGACTACTTGGCTACCGAAAAGTTAAACGAAATACTAAAGGCAACCTTCGAGGGCGAGAATAAAACCATCGACTGGGTTTCGGAACAGGAAAATAGGCAGCATACCTTTAAGATCACCGGAATCAAACGTGCCGAATCCAAGAAGGAGCTCACGCTGAAATGGAGTGGATCGTCCATTAATGTAGACAATAGCGGAGATATGACCGTTTCGGTTCCCGACAAGAACTTTTTTGGCAGGATTAGCGACCGAATGGTCAACATCCCAGAGCAGGCCATCTTTATCTACTTTAGCGACCCCCTCGATCCCCGTCAAGACTTACGCGGATTAGTGGAATCGAACCACGATGAGTCCATGCACCTCTCGGTTCAGTCAAACGTATTAAAGGTAACCTTCTCCGAGCAGTTTGAGGGAGAAATAAAAATCACGGTGAATGCCGGAATCCTAAATGCCGAAGGGAAGAAACTCCCCATAGGATTTGTTGTGGAGTATAACTTCGAGGCCATAAAACCAGCCCTTCGTGCCGTTTCGAGCGGAACCATTCTTCCCTCCTCCGAGGGATTGGTATACCCCTTCGAGGCGGTTAACCTAAAATCGATACAGGTTACCATCATCAAGATATTTGAAAACAATGTACCCCAATTCCTACAGGCAAATAGGTTGAGTGGCTACTCCGACATGAAGCGTGTTGGCCGCCCAGTTTTCAGGAAAACTATTCCGCTCACCAACTCGGGCATTGCCGACCTTTCGCGCTGGAACCGATTCACCCTCAACCTCGACGAATTCATTAAAGCCGAGCAGGGCGCCATCTACCAAATCAACATTAGCTTTGGCAAATCGAACATGATTTGGACTTGTGGCGACATCGACAATAGCCAAGAGAACCTTTCCGGCTTCGACGACGAAGAGGTCAACGCCAAGGAAGACAAAGCCTACGATGGTCCTGGCTACTACGATTACTACGACGAAGACTATGAATACTACGAAGGAGAAGACTACGACTGGGATCAGCGAGATAATCCATGCAACCGAGCCTACTTCTCTTCGAACAAGATGATTACCCAGAACATTCTTGCCTCCGATATTGGTCTCATTGCCAAGCGGGGAAACAGCGGCGACATGCTCGTGGCCGTGAGCGATATCCGCACCGCAAAGTCGCTGAGTGGGGTCGACATTGAGGTGCTCGACTACCAGCTCCAACCACTATACAAGGGAAGCACAGATGGCGACGGACTGGCCTCCTTCCGCGTAAAGCGGGTGCCATTCTTGCTCGTAGCCAAAATGGATAAGCAGCGCGGCTACCTCCGCCTCGACGATGGTTCTTCGCTTTCGCTTTCCAACTTCGACATTAGCGGTGTTGATGTTCAAAAGGGATTGAAAGGATTTATTTATGGTGAACGTGGCGTATGGCGTCCCGGCGACACCCTTTTCCTAGGATTCATAGTGGAGGATAAGCAGGAATTGCTACCGGCAGGACACCCTATCGTATTTGAGCTACGCAACCCACAAGGGCAACTGGTAAGCCGCATGGTGCGCACCTACGACAAAACAGGCATTTACGCCTTTGCCCCAGTTACCACAGCCGATGCACCCACTGGAAAATACGTGGCCACCGTAAAGGTTGGAGGAACCAGCTTCTCAAAACAGTTGAAGATAGAAACGGTAAAACCAAACAGGCTAAAGGTAACTTTTGAGCTGAACAAAGACGTTCGATTTGGAGCTAGCGGCAACGTGCAGGCCAACCTGAACTCCCGTTGGCTACATGGCGCCATTGCCGGCAACCTAGAAGCCAATTACGATGTGACACTAAGCAAGGCACGCGCCACGTTTAAGGGATTCGACAACTTCAACTTCGACGATCCGGGAATTGAAGCTCCCATGGAGGCATTCCCCGTATTCGACGGACGGCTCGATGGCAACGGCAATGCATCAGTGCGCACCAACCTTAAGATTTCCAGCACGCTCCCATCGGCCCTCAACGCCAACTTCCGCGGAAAGGTATTCGAACCCGGTGGAGATTTCAGTGTAGATTTCCTCACAGTGCCCATTCTCCCATTCGACACATATGTGGGTATGCGCTCCCCTCAGCCAGCCCGCGGTCAGTGGGTAGAAGTAGATAGAGACCAAACCATTACCCTTGTAACAGTAAACAATAGCGGCAATCCCGTTAGCGTAAGAGGTCTTGAGGTAGAAATTTACAAGATGGATTGGAGCTGGTGGTGGCAGGACAACGGCAATGGAGCCGCCAGCTACGTTAACTCCGATTACAAACGACCCGTCATTAACACTACGGCCAACACCTCCAACGGCAAAGGCAGCGTGGACTTCAAGATTAATTATCCCGATTGGGGCCGCTACTACGTGAGGGTTATCAACCCCGAGACTGGCCAAAGTTGCGGTGAAATAATCTACATGGACTGGCCAATGTCGCGCGGACGCTCGAAGGGCGATATGCCGGGCGGGGCCACCATGCTCTCGCTCTCCACCGACAAGAGTAGCGTAAAGGTTGGCGACGATGTTAAGGTTACCATCCCGGGAGCCGAAAAGGCACGCGCATTGATTTCCATCGAAAACGGTTCGCGAATCATTAAGGCCTTTTGGGTTGATGCCGACAAAAACGACAACACCATCGAAATTGAGGCTACCGAAGAGATGACCCCCAACGTATTTATCCATGTAACCCTAGTTCAACCACATCTCCGTAAGAACAACGACATGCCTATACGGCAGTACGGTATCGTTCCGCTGGAGGTAATCGACCCTAAAACTAAGCTTACGCCCCAAATCCAAATGGCCGAATCGCTCAAGCCAGAGCAAGAGGTAGCCATCACGGTTTCGGAAAAAGATGGTAAGCCCATGACCTATACCATTGCCGTAGTGGACGAAGGATTACTCGACATTACTCGCTTTAAGACACCCGACGCGTGGAGCAACTTCTATGCAAAGGAAGCGCTAGGTGTAAAATCGTTCGATCTTTACGACGATATCATTGGTGCCTTTGGCGGCGAAATGGCTCGTTTGCTTTCGCTTGGAGGCGACGAAGCCTTAAAGGCCGAAGAGGATGGCAATGCCATACGTTTTAAACCTGTGGTTAAGTTTATGGGTCCGTTTACCCTTAAAGGTGGAAAGGCCACCCACAAGTTCCGAATGCCAAACTACGTGGGTTCCGTAAGAACCATGATAGTTGCCGCAAACAAGGGAGCCTATGGTTTTGCAGAGAAAGCAACCCCCGTAAAACAAGCCCTAATGGTAATGGCTACGCTGCCCCGCGTTCTTGGTCCGGCCGAAGAAGTTCTCCTCCCGGTGAATGTATTTGCCATGGAAAAGAGCGTGAAGCAGGTGAGCATAAAGGTAAAAACCAGCAGCCTGCTTCAAATTGTGGGAAACAATAGCCAAAACATTACCTTCGACAAGCCCGGCGACAAGGTGGTATTCTTCCGACTAAAGGCACGCCCATCCGTAGGTAATGCAAAGGTTGAGGTCTACGCTAATGGTGCAGGCAACAAATCGACCTACACCATCGACATGCAGATACGCAACGCCAATGTGCCTATGGCCAAGGTTACCGACATGGAGCTTGCTCCCGGTAAGAGTTGGAACAACACCTTTCAACCATTTGGAATTGCAGGAACCAACAAGGTTTCGGTGGAACTTTCGGCCATTCCACCCATTAACTTGGGCGAACGTCTCGACTACCTCATTAGTTATCCTCACGGATGCGTGGAGCAAACTACCTCCGGAGCATTCCCTCAACTCTACTTGGCCAAACTTATTTCGCTGCCTAAGGATAAGGCCGAGAGAACCGAAGTTAACGTGAAGTATGGCATCGATCGGCTCATGCAGTTCCAAACCGTGGATGGCGGCTTTATGTATTGGCCCGGCTCATACCGCACCGCCGACGACTGGAGCACAAGCTACGTGGGACACTTCCTACTCGAGGCCAAGAAGATGGGCTACTCGGTGCCCGACCAAATGCTTAGCAAGTGGAAGGAGTATCAGACCACTACCGCTCGCCGTTGGACTTCGGACGCCACCTATCGCTATACAGAACTAGCCCAATCGTATCGACTATACACCCTTGCCTTGGCGGGATCGCCCGAGTTGGGAGCCATGAACAAGCTTAAGGAGATAAAAGACCTGAGTATCCAATCGCAGTGGAGGCTTGCAGCGGCCTATGCCCTTGCAGGAAAACGCGATGTGGCCACGCAAATGATAGCCTCACTCCCCGACCGCATACCAGTGTACCGTGAGTGGAGCTACACCTATGGCTCCGACTTTAGGGACCGAGCAATGATTCTGGAAACCCTCACCGAGCTGGATAAAACAGCACAGGCAGCATCTGTAGCCAAAGAGCTGGCCGTTGAGATGAACTCCAACCGCTGGATGAGCACGCAGGAAACAGCCTACTCGCTCATGGCCATTGCCAAGTATCAAGGAAATGCCAAGGGCGAAAAGGGCCTAAAGGCCTCCATAACCATCAACGGGAAACAGGAGAGCATTGACTCCGACTTAAGCATGGTGGATCAATCCATTGCCATTAAGGAGAGCAGCAATGCCCTTTTGGTGAACAACCGTAGCAAGGGCATGCTGTTTGTAAAGTTACGTGAGGTGGGTGTGCCACTTCCCGGCGAAGAGGCTGCCACCCGCAGCAACATCAACATGACCGTTCGGTTCCTGCGCGATGGCAACAGCATTGATGTGAGCCGCCTAAAGCAAGGCACCGAGTTTATGGTAGAGGTAACCCTCACCCACCCCGGCGTGATGAGGGAGTATAAGGAGCTTGCGCTTACCGAGGTGTTCCCATCGGGCTGGGAAATTCGCAACACCCGCATGGAGGGCAACGAGCCAAGCCTTGGCAGCGCAGCAAGCGATTACCAAGACTACCGCGACGATAGGGTAATGACCTACTTTGGCCTCCGTCCGGGCGAAACCAAGCGCTACGTGCTGATGGTAACTGCCACCTACGCAGGCAAGTTCTACTTCCCTGGAGCATACTGCGAGGCCATGTACGACAACACCATTTCCGCTAAGGAAAAAGGAATGTGGGTTGAAGTGGTAACAGAATAAGACAATGAATTCAATGTGACAATACGACAATTAGTCAATAAAAAAAGGAGTTCCAATTTCGAAAGGGGTTGGGACTCTTTGTTTAATGGGGGAATGAGACAATAACATTATGTGCCAAATAACGTGCTGGGTAAGTGCGTAGGGCACGAGCCAGTCACAGCGCGACTAATCCTCATCTGCATACAAGTCGCACCCTGGCTTTTCAAAGCAGCACAGAAGCAATTAGGCCGTAGGCCTTAAATATCATTAGCCCCGGGTTCACCAGCTATCAGGCTTGTCACCCGGGGTAAATGTATGCCAACGAGCAGCGGCGCACACACCAACTGGAGGCAAATGAGGCTAACCAACCCTGCGCCGCAATCGCATATCCGTTATTAAACCAGAGTCAGGGCACGACTTCTTCTCGTCCGCATACTAGTCGCACCCTGACTATTCAACATGTGTGTCACATTATGGCTTAATGGATGTTCTATTCACACTATCGGGCGTTATGTGGCCATACTGTCGAGCGTTATGTGGCCATACTGTCGGGTGTTATGTGGCCACACTATCGAGCGTTACTACTCCCTGCTCCGGGGAGTTACTACTCCCTACTCCGGGGAGTTACTACTCCCTACTCTGGGGAGTTACTACTCCCTACTCCGGGGAGTTACTACTCCCTACTCTGGGGAGTTACTACTCCCTACTCCGGGGAGTTACTACTCCCTACTCCGGGGAGTTACTACTCCACACTCCGGGGAGTTATGGCTCCTCATTCTGTTTTTCCCATTCATGTATTGCTAACGTTTCTTTCTTCTGAAAAAAGCAAGAGGCAACGGAGGTATAGCACCGTGCAACAACCATATCACTAGATAATTCTATCGAATGCTCATACAATAACAACCTACTCTCATTGCTGCTAAAAATAATAAACCCTTATGGTGCTTCTCAAACGAATAATAATATCTTTGAACTTGGCTTTTTCTGCGGTTGAACTCAGTTTATTTGTTCAGCAATAGTTGACCCAATTTGCTCAATTCTTTAGTGCCCTAACCTTAAAGAGTATAACAAAATGGATCCAGTATTAAAATTCGCCCTCTTTGTAGTTTTTGTTCTTCTTCCATTCGGATACGCCGTTGTGTGGTTTCTTTACCGAAAAACGGTGATCCAGTCTACCGCACTTACCGTATTTATTGCCTCTATGGGTTGTGCCATTGTAGCATTCGTTGTGGGTAACAAAGGGTTTATACATGTTTCGTGGGCCGTTCCTGTATGCTTAGTATGGCTGGTGAGCGTGAATCGTGTGGCAAAGGCGATTATTCAGAAGCCCATAAAGGAGCTAAACGAGAAAATAAAACGGATATCGGAGGGCAACCTTCGGGTTACCATTAGCCAATCGACCCTCGACCTCAACAACGAGGTGGGCCAGATTGCGCACTCGGTAAAGCTGCTGCAGGAGGAGATTCGCACCGTAGTTACCGGCATCAACAGCTGCGCCAGCAGCGTTACAACCATGAGCGCCGACCTATCCAGCTACGCGGCCAGCCTATCGGATAGCACCTCGTCGCAGTCGGCCGCCATTGAAGAGCTCTCCAGCAGCATGGAGGATATGTCCACCTTTATTTCGCAAAACGCCTCCAACGCAAAGGAGACAGAGACACTAGCGGTAAATGCTTCCCTCAAGTTGAACGAGAGCAACACCACCATAACCTCGGCGCTCAACTATACCCATAACATATCAGAAAAAGTGCTTGTGATTTCGGACATAGCCTTTCAAACAAATATTCTCGCACTTAACGCGGCGGTAGAGGCTGCGCGGGCCGGTGAATCGGGACGTGGATTTGCCGTAGTAGCCGCCGAGGTGCGAAAGCTCGCCGAGCGAAGTCGCCTGGCGGCCGACGAAATCACAAAATTATCCAAGCAGGGCGTCGACGTTTCCTCTTTGGCCATGAAAAACCTTACCCTGGTGCTTCCCCAAATCGAGAAAACTACCCAGTTGGTAAAGGAGATTAGCGCTGCTAGTGCAGAGCAAAGCCACGGCACTAAGCAAATTCACATGGCAATAAACCAAGTGAATAATCAATCGCAGGATTCGTCGCGCACTGCCGAAGAGCTGGTAAACGCGGCCGACAGTTTACGGGAGCATGCCGAAACGCTGCTGGACTCCATTCAGTTCTTTAAGGTATAGGGGTTCAACGATGTGACAATATGCCAATTCAACTAAGAAAGTCCAATCGCGAAAGGGGTTGGGCTCTTTTAATATCTCCCAAAAACAGACACCCTTATCCTATAACTTCTTTAAATCCTTTGCCTTCTCTAAATTCCAATTCGCGAGCCCGCTCTTCAACCTTCGTTGACTTTCTATCATTCCGATAACTTCCGTTTATTTCAGTTTAACTTCCGTATAAATTCTTTTTGAAACCCTACCTTGCAGCCTGATTTAACCTCTGCACACAAAATGCGCTTATCCTTTTTCAAGAGGCGATGGGTTATTGCCACTTTAGTTCTACTACTGGCATTTATAGCCATTCGTCCGGCCCGCTTTCACGACCCAAATTCTACAGTACTGCTAGCCCGCAACGATGAGTTGCTTGGAGCGCGTGTGGCACAAGATGGACAGTGGCGCTTTCCCGAGAGCGACAGTCTACCCTTGCGCTACATTAAGGCAGTAACCTGCTTCGAGGATAAACACTTCTTTCACCATCCCGGCATAAACCCTATTTCCATTGGGCGAGCCTTGGTGCAAAATATAAAGCAGCACAAAGTGGTAAGCGGTGGAAGCACCATCACCATGCAGCTGGTGCGCATTGCACGCAAGGGAAAAGGTCGAAATATCCTAGAGAAACTAATAGAATCGGTGATTGCCCTACGCACCGAACTAGTCTTTAGCAAGGCACACATCCTTCGTCTCTATGCTTCCCATGCGCCCTTCGGCGGAAATGTAGTGGGGATTGAAGCAGCCGCTTGGCGCTACTTTGGCATTCCACCCGAAAACCTCAGCTGGGCCGAGGCAGCCACGTTGGCAGTACTGCCCAACGCTCCATCACTTATCTATCCCGGAAAGAATCAAGAGCGACTGATAGCCAAGCGCAACATGCTACTGAAGCAGATGCAGCACGAAGGCATTATTGATGCAGAAACCTGCTCGCTGGCCATGGAAGAACCTGTTCCGGGGATTCCGCATCCGCTTCCCGATTTAGCATCGCACCTGCTGGCCCGATCCGTTTCGGAGAATATGAAGGGTAAGCGCATTCACTCCACCATCGACCTTAACCTACAAAAGCGCGTATCGCAGACGATTGCCCGCTACTTCAACATATACAAGGCCAATGGCATAAACAACGCCGCCGCTGTTGTCCTCGACATTAAAACCGGCGAAGTGCTTGCCTATGTTGGAAACACCCCCGTGGAAGGGGCACAAAACGGCGGAAGAGTGGATATCCTCAACTCCGAGCGGAGCTACGGCAGCATTCTGAAACCCCTACTCTACGCCTCCATGCTCAACGAGGGAATGCTGTTGCCGCAGATGTTGGTAAACGATATTCCCATCTCCATTTCGGGTTACAGCCCAGCCAACTACTCCAAGAGTTACGAGGGAGTAGTGCCCGCCAACCAAGTGCTGGCTCGCTCCCTCAATGTACCCAGCGTGATGATGCTGCGCAGCTATGGCATCGAGAAGTTCAACCAACAGCTCAAGGACATGGGCATGACAACGCTCCGTAAGCCAGCCTCCTACTACGGGCTCTCCATTATTCTTGGAGGTGCCGAGGGCAAGCTGCTTGAGCTAACATCCATCTATGGTTCATTCGCCCATAAGTTGCTAAAACCTTACAACGATAGCCTATCCGTATCCTATTCGAGGGAGAACGAAGTTGCTCCCACACTTAATGCCTCAACCGCAAGAATATCACCAGCCTCCATTTGGTTTACGCTGAACGCCATTACCGAGGTTCACCGCCCCGAGGAGGAGGGAACTTGGCGCTACTTCTTCTCCCCCCAAAAAGTTGGATGGAAAACAGGAACCAGCTTTGGCTCGCGCGATGCTTGGGCCATTGGTGTAACCCCAAAGTATGCCGTGGGCATATGGGTGGGCAACGCTGACGGTGAAGGAAGGCCCGGCCTCACCGGTGTTGGGTACGCTGCTCCGGTTATGTTCGATATCTTTGCGCTGATGCCAACCTCGGAGTGGTTTACCGAACCAATTTTCGACATGAAGTCGGTAAAGATATGCCTAAAAAGCGGCCATATTGCTGGGATGAATTGCCCCGAAACTGCCGTGCAAACCATACCCGATGTGGCCAACCTTACCAAGGTGTGCCCCTATCACACCACCATACACCTCGACAAGAGCGAACACTTCCGCGTCACCGACCGCTGCGTGGCGGTTGCAGAGATGGTTACCCGCAGCTGGTTTGTGCTACCTCCCGTGCAGGAATATTTCTACCGAAAATCGCACAGCGACTACCAACCGCTGCCCAACTACATGCCCGGATGTCAGGACAACCTCACCTCCAACCACCCCATTGGACTAATTTACCCCTACCCCGGAACCAAGCTATACCTCCCATTTCAGGCCGACGGTACACGCACCAAAACCATTTGGAGAGCATCGCACCGCAGCAGCACCGCCACTATCTTCTGGCATCTCGACGACAAGTTCATTGGTAAAACCACCGGCACGCACGACCTTGAGGTGGAAGCCGAGGTTGGCAAGCACCTGCTCCTGCTGGTGGACGACAAGGGCGAATCGTATGCCATATGGATTGAGA
Organism: Williamwhitmania taraxaci; assembly: GCF_900096565.1. Taxonomy (NCBI): domain Bacteria; kingdom Pseudomonadati; phylum Bacteroidota; class Bacteroidia; order Bacteroidales; family Williamwhitmaniaceae; genus Williamwhitmania; species Williamwhitmania taraxaci. The sequence continues at coordinate 11,029 of NZ_FMYP01000009.1, read as the reverse complement.
TAATTGGGAAAAGATAGGATTACAAAACAATGCATTCAGCCAAAACATACTCATGAAAGACTTGCAACACAAACGCAGCAGCAGGACAAAAGATTCAATTATGTGACAACGAAAGAGATTGAGCCAAGTTGCATTTGTGAGTTGAATCTTGCAACCAAAAAACTACCGTATATTTGGCGGCTCAAAAGTTCCAGATTAAATAAATAAGAATAACTTTAAAACTGAATACACTAACTATTTCCCGATGAAAATACTCTACAAGCTTACCACCCTAGCATTGCTGCTTATAGTAACAATTACTGCCGAAGCGCAAACCACGCCCCCTGCTGGCACTCCGGTGATAACCCTTACCGTTACCAACAACGCCACCATAACATTTAGGATGGCTGCTGCCGCGAACAACACCCCTGCATGGGTAGAAACCACCCCCGGCACCTACACTACTATTAATATTGGCACAGGAAGTATATACAATACCTACACCGCCACCGGAACTATTATAAAGGTGTATGGAGCCATCACATTTTTCAACTGTGAGTGGAATAAAGAAAAGTTAACCGCGCTGGATGTGTCCACGAACACCGCACTGACAGGCCTAGAATGCGACGGCAACCAACTTACCGCACTTGATGTGTCCAAGAACACCGCACTGACAGGCCTATACTGCAGTTACAACCAACTTACCACGCTGGATGTGTCCACGAACACCGCACTGACAACCCTATACTACAGTTACAACCAACTTACCACGCTGGATGTGTGCACGAACACCGCACTGACAGACCTAGGCTGCGGAAGCAACAAGCTTACCTCGCTGGATGTGTCCAAGAACACTGCACTGACAACCCTATGGTGCCACAGCAACCAACTTACCGCGCTGGATGTGTCCACGAACACCGCACTGACAGGCCTAGAATGCGACGGCAACCAACTTACCGCACTTGATGTGTCCAAGAACACTGCACTGTCATCCCTATGGTGCGGAAGCAACCAACTTACCGCGCTGGATGTGTCCACGAACACCGCGCTGACATACCTACTCTGCGACGGCAACAAACTTACCGCACTGGATGTTTCCAAGAATACAGAGTTGACAAAAATATACTGCTACGCAAATCCACTCAATACCGCAGCTATCGATGCCCTCTACTGCAGCCTACCCTTCCGCGCCGCAGCAGATAATGCAATTATACGCCCCGCCTATAACAGCACTGATGCTAACAACGCCTTTGTACTGGCCAGCAATACTAGCAATGCTACGGCCAAAGGTTGGGTGGTGAATTACGATGATAATAGCATTATCCCCACCACAGGCATCTATACATGCGGGAGTCCTATAGTACTCGCCACAGAGATAATACTCAATAAAGTTACCGCAACCGTAGAAACTGGCAAAACCATTACCCTAACCGCTACAGTAAAGCCAGACAACTCTACCTACAAGGGGGTAGTATGGAGCAGTGCCAACACCGCCATTGCTACCGTGAATAACAACGGATTGGTTACCGGAGGGAGCGCTGGTACCGCAACCATTACTGCTAAAACGGAGGACGGAGGTTACGAGGCCAACTGTGTGGTTACGGTAACCTCCACCACTGGCGTGGAAACTGAAACAGCCACTACCTTGGGGCTATACCCCAACCCGGCTATGGCCGAGGTATTCATTAAGGGTGTTGAGATACCTACTTTGGTGGAAGTATACAGCACCACAGGGCAGCTAATGCTAGCCCAAACCCTAGCACCCGCCCAACCAATAAACATCAGCCACCTACAACCGGGTGTGTACATGGTGAAAGTAAACGGCATTGCAATGAAGCTGATGGTTGCTGGAAGATAACTAGAGTATCAGTTCACATTATAGAAAAACGAGCAGTGCAATACGCACTGCTCTTTTTTTTGCTAGGAACTACTGGCTTGGGGTGGACCTCTGCATGGTTTTCGAACCCAGAAAGGTGTTGCAATAAGACGTATTGTACTTTATATAAAATCCGCTACTTTAGGTTCCGCTAAAACCAACCAACCATGATAAAAAAGATACTCACCGTTTTTGCCATTGCCGCCTCGGCCCTCTCAGCAAACACTGAGGTTTTCGCCCAACGAAGTATGCCAATGTTTAGCCAAAGTGGGCAAAAGCCATCTACCCGGCAGCTTTCGGATATGGCCAACTACGATGTAAAGTTCTACCATATCGACCTTTCGGTTACAAATACATCCACGACACTTGCAGGAAGCACGACCATTAAAATGCAATCGAAGGTTGCAAGCCTTTCGCTTATTGTGCTGCAACTCACCAGCCAACTTGCCGTTTCGGCGGTAGTGGTAAACCAACAGGCTGCCACATTTAGCCGCAGCGGCGACGAATTGAGAATAACCCCGAATACTCCCATTGCCCAAAACGAATACGCCACAGTAAAGGTAACCTACTCGGGAACGCCAACGGGTCTTGAAGGTATACAAAGCACAAGAGACAACAGTTGGAGCCAAACCATCCTCTGGACCCTATCGGAATCGTACCACGCCTACGAATGGTTTCCGGTAAAGCAAGACCTTACCGACAAGGCCGACTCTGCCTACGTTTGGCTTACCGTTCCTTCGACCCTTACTGCCGCATCAAACGGGCTTCTTAAAAAGGTTACCGACATGGGAAATAGCAAGAAGCGATTCGAATGGCAAACCTACTACCCCATCGATTACTATCTCCTTTCGATGACCGTTGGCAACTATACGCAGTACAACAACTCGGCCTCCATCGACGGGACAACAATGCCTATCCAACACTTTGTTTACAGCACAGCGGGCTGCCTCGAAAGCAATAAGACGGCAATTGATGCAACACCCGGAATGGTAGAACTATACTCTCAGCTCTTTGTTCCATATCCATTCAAGAACGAAAAATATGGCCACGTTATGGCACCCATTGGTGGCGGCATGGAACACCAAACACTTACCACGCTCAGCAGTTTTGGGTATACCCTTATTGCCCACGAATTGGCACACCAATGGTTTGGCGATTATGTTACCTGCGCCAATTGGCAAGACATTTGGGTAAACGAGGGCTTTGCCTCCTACCTCGAATACATCTATCTTGAAAACAACAACCAAACAGTGGCTGCCTCAAATTGGATGACAGAGGCTAGGCAATATGCCCTTCAGGAACCCAACGGCAGTGTGTATATCCCCATAACAGAAATTAACAGTGAAAGCAGAATTTTCAGCTACACGCTCAGCTACAAGAAAGGGGCGGTTATCATTCATATGCTGAGGAAAGAGATCGATAACGACGAGAAGTTCTACGGATCGCTACGTCTATTCCTAAACACTTTCGGACACAGCACGGCTACTGGCATGGATGTTCTGAATACGATTAATACCTACACTGGAAAAGATTACACCTGGTTTTTCGACCAATGGTACTACGGAAAGGGATATCCAACGGTATCATCTACCTACAAGTACGCCAACGATACAGTAGCGCTAACACTAAAACAAACAGCCAGCAACGTAGCCACGCCCTTCTTCCGTATGAGCATGGATGTGCGCTTCACCACCAATGGAGTTGTAACGGATACAACACTTGTATGGACCGCGAACAACCAAGAATTTAAGGTAAAAACGGGAGGCGCTCCTACCACCATTGTGCTCGATCCACAAAACGAGCTGCTTATTAAACGAAATGGAGCACCGGTAGACATAAACGAGAATACCCGACTATCGCAGGTAAGGGTTTTCCCCAATCCTGCCAAGGATGATTTTATTGTTGAAGTTAACCCAACGATGGTTGGAGCGGCGCTGGTCATCCACGATCTTTCGGGTAGAATAGCTTACCGCACCACGCTAGGTAAGGAGAGGCAGGAAATCAGCACCTCCAACTGGATTAAGGGCATCTACTTAGGAACAATAACCCACGAGAGAGTTGCAACCAACTTTAAAATGGTGAAAGAATAGTAAAGCCGTAACGATACCACGTCTCGACTCTAGGGCGGTTAACTATTTATTAACCGGTTCAGTGGCCATGCTCTCCCTAAGATCGAACAGCATCCATTTTCCTGCAAGAATGCTGTCGCGCTGAGTCTCGAGCAACTTTTGAAACTTCTTGAGTCCAAGCGGTTCGTTGCCGTTGGCATGCACCAAAACAATGCTGCCCATTTTAGCAAATTGCCGTTTAGCAAGCCACGCATCGGTCCCGATGGGAATAAGGCCATAGGAGAGCACGGCATCAAACACCGCCTTATCGGAAATCAACCCCGGGAATCGAAAAAAAGGAGAGGGAATAACGCCATGTTCGAGCATGGTAATTTCTGTCCTTAGAATCTCCGATCGAAGGTTAGTGCCCTTTTCGAGCAAGAAATTCTCCTTAAGAGGAAGGTCTATATTGAACCGATGGCTATAGGAGTGGTTTATCCACGTAATATCAATCTCGCCAGCCTTAACCCGATCGAGCAACCATACAAAATCGGAAGGGTGCCCCTTCATCCAAGTACCGGTTACCGAGATGGCCATGGGTACCGGTTTTTGCACCATACTAAGGCTCTTCACCATTTCAACAAAAAATTCACGATCGAGAGGCAGCTTGGAGGGGCAAAGGTCGATGGTGAGATCCACGCCTCCCGTTATACGTTGAAATCGCCTTACGCCGGCATTGGTTACTTTATCGGAGGTGTATTCGGCTACCTTTAGTGCTTTAATATATGGAGTATTACGAAACAACTCCACCAGCAGGGGTCGCTTAAGCCGCGTGGTCATCAATCCTTCCTCTTCAACTATTGTCGTCCGAAGGGTGTAAGAATTAATTAACAAATACTTGCGAATACTATTCTCAAGAAAAGAACGCAAAATGAGGAGCGAATCTCCTTGTTGGGAAACGGCATACCCATTATACTCCTTATAGCGTGCGATGGTAACCACCTGTGCAGAAAGAGTAGCGGAGGTGGTGAGCACTAACGCCAGTACTAAGATATACTTCCCCTTCATAATCCGTTTTAAATTAGGATGCAAAGATAACCCAGTTTCACTAGCAAGCGAAAGGGAGCATCCTCCCTTTCATTTATTTAGCTTACTGCTCGGCATCCTTTAGCACTTCGGAGGCATAGTCGTATATGGGTTTGCTGCGCTTTTTCCACTTTCTCCATCCAAAAAAGAAGGCACCAAGAAAAAGAGGAACTAGAAACAGATTGATTACTCCAATATTTGTCCACATGCTCCAGCCCATTTCCATATGAAAAGACATGTTGATGCTGGCACCGATATCCACGAGCAAAACCCCAAGGAGGGCTAACCATACCATAGGTTGCCAAAAACGATACCGAAACCTTGCTTGCCGCAACATCTCTATCACCGAAACCGAGTAATCAACCCTGTTGTATAAAGTCTTACTCATTCGAAAAACTACGGCGCAAACTACAAAGGCCAGCGTGAACAGGAACCACGAAAAGGCTTTCCAAAATCCATCCCCCGCCATGATGCTTAAAACGAATAAACCACCGTAGAGGAATGTTCCCAAAAAGTAGACCACATACAATTTCTTGGCAATCCCAAGGTTATGGGCGTCCTCACGCTTCATTTTTGTAACAAATTCATCGATATTGGCGATGGATTCACCTTCACATATCTTCATTATATCCTTAGCAGTCATAGTCACCTCCCTTTAAATCTTCGCGTAGCGATTCTTTAATTCTGTGCACCTTCACCCTTACATTGGGTTCGGTAAGTCCAATTACATCGGCAATCTCGCGCATGGGCAAGCCTTCCATTACCAGCGAAATTATGGCCTTATCAATTACCGAGAGCTGGTTCATCCTATTCTGAAGGAGCGCAAACTTGTGCTCCAGCACCATTGCGTCACTGGCCTTATCCTCGCACCCTAGGTTGTTCAGACGGGTAGAATCAAAATCGACATTGAAGCGTAACCGCTTAAACTCCTTCCCCGAAAACCCTAACGCAGTATTTAATGCAACCCTATAAAGCCAGGTACCCACGGCCGAATCGCCCCGAAATGTTTCAAAACTCTTCCAAACGTTGATTAAAATCTCCTGATAAAGATCCTTCCGATCCTCCTCCGAATGTGCATAGTAGGAGCAAACTCGGCGAATCTTATGCTCATTGTCCGAGATCAACTCCTTAAAGACCTTTTCCCTCTCCTTCATCGAAGACTTTTTTGTTGAATCTGCTATATTAGTTGATTGTTACTCGCAACTGTTACAAAAGTGGGCAAAATATTTTAGTTTGATAAAGAATTAACAATCCACGCCCTAACAAAACAGAGGTTTATTGATTAACTTTAGCATACCAATTTCGAATAAACAGAGCAAGTAGAACAGTATTCAAACACGATTCTGTTTAGTAGATTTATTGCACGATATTTGCAAAAGGATTACCTCAACTGATTTTATGCGCATAGCCGTTATCGACCTCGGAACAAATACATTCAACTTGCTTATCGCTAATGTAAACGACAACAAGTCATTTACTATAGAAATGAGCGCCAAGCATGCCGTGCAGCTAGGCAAAGGGGGAATAAATAATAAGACCATTCTGCCCGATGCTATTGAACGTGGGTTGAAAGCCATTGAAGCGCATATGCAGATTATCACCCACATGGGTGTTGACAATATCTACGCCTACGGAACCTCAGCCATTCGCAACGCCACCAACAGCAACAATTTCATTAACCTGATAAAGGAAAATTACAACGTGCAGGTGGAGATTATTACCGGCAATCGCGAAGCGGAATTAATCTATCACGGCGTTGCCCAAGCCGTTGATCTTTCGAGCCAGAAGCATTTAATCATGGATATTGGCGGTGGCAGTAATGAGCTTATAATCGCCAACCACAAAGAGATTTTTTTCAAGCATAGCTTCCCTCTTGGCATATCTCGACTTCTGGACAAATTCACCCCATCCGACCCTATTACAGCCGATGAGGTAGCGCGTGTTGAAGAGTATCTCGAAAAAGAGTTACAGCTACTTTTCGATGCGGCTGCAACCCATATGCCTAAAGTGCTTGTTGGTTCATCAGGCAGTTTCGACACCTATCGCTCGGTGCTTACCAAGGGAGAAGACCCCTGCAAACCACCTTCCTTTAAAATAGAGATTAAAGACTACCTTCAACTGCACAAGCAACTGCTAAAATCCAATATGGAGGAGCGATTGACGATGCCAGGAATGGAACCAATGCGCGTGGAGATGATTGTGCTGGCAAGCATCTTTACCCGATTAGTTATTGAGAAGATTGGTATCACCCACATGGTACAGTCGTGCTACGCACTGAAAGAAGGTGCAGTTTGGGATATTGTTCATCACCATTTGAAATAACCATGGCAAGAATACTGATAATAGACGACGAGCGAAGCATTAGAAATACGCTTAAAGATATTCTCGAATACGAAAAGCACGAAGTTGAGATTGCTGCAACCGGCGAAGAGGGCCTCGAGCACCTGCGAAACAACGGATTCGACCTAGTTTTTCTTGATGTGAAAATGCCCGGCCTCGATGGAATAGAGGTTTTGCAAGAGGCTACCCGCACTCACCCCGAAATGCCTGTAGTGATGATCTCCGGCCACGGAAATATCGACACTGCCGTGGATGCAATTAAGAAGGGAGCGTTTGATTTTCTGGAGAAACCACTCGATCTCAACCGCATATTGGTGACCGTGCGCAATGCAACAGATAAGTGCAAGCTGCTGCAGGAGACGCGCATGCTTCGCAAGCAGCTGAGTCCAACCTACGAAATGGTTGGAAATTCAGTAGCCATTAATCAGGTAAAAGAGTTTATTCAGAAGGTTGCAGCCACCGATGCCCGCGTACTCATAACCGGCAGCAACGGTACCGGAAAAGAGTTGGTAGCTCGCCAGCTGCACGAGCTCAGCAGCCGCGCAGCATCCCATTTTGTTGAAGTAAACTGCGCAGCCATCCCGTCGGAACTGATAGAGAGCGAACTATTTGGACATGAGAAGGGGGCTTTTACTACGGCCATTAAGCAGCGCAAGGGTAAGTTTGAGCAGGCCGATGGAGGAACTATCTTCTTAGACGAAATTGGCGACATGAGCCTTTCGGCCCAAGCTAAGGTTTTACGCGTATTGCAGGAGAATAAAATTACCCGAGTTGGGGGCGATAAGGATATCGATGTCAGCGTTCGGGTAATAGCCGCAACCAACAAGAACCTACTCAATGAAATTGAGGCGGGCAACTTCCGCGAAGACCTATACCACCGCCTTAGCGTTATCGTGATAAAGGTCCCTTCGCTAAACGAGCGCACAGAAGACATTCCACTACTGGTAAATCACTTTCTTACGCAGCTCTGCACCGAACTAGGGGTAGCCCGCAAAAACATTTCAGTTGAGGCAATGGCAGAACTCCAAGAACACCAATGGCGCGGAAATATTCGGGAGTTAAAAAATGTGGTGGAACGATTAATAATCCTCAGTGGTCCCGAAATTAGCTTAGCGGACGTTAAAATGTTTGCCACGGCTTCGTTTGGATAGGGTGAACTAATCCCCATGTTTTAACGTGCCGTGCCTACGGTAAGACACACGGATTTACAACACAAAAACCGGTTTTAGCATTAATCGTGAACAATTCTCCCCGAACATCCTTTATCTTTACAAAAAAAATTATGCCAAAAGGAAAAGCATCATTCCCACATATTGGTATTTACGGCAAGCGCAACTCCGGAAAGAGTGCCACCATAAACTTTATAACTGGCCAGGATGTGGCCATTGTCTCTGATATTGCAGGAACTACTACCGATCCGGTAAAAAAAACGCTCGAAATCCTCGACTTTGGCCCCGTAGTGCTGGTTGACACAGCCGGGATTGATGATGTGGGTGAGCTGGGTCAACTGCGCATTCAGAAAACGAAGGAATCCATTAAGCACGTGGATTTAGCCCTACTGGTTATCACCAATAATACCCTCGACGAGAATGAGGAGCACCTAATAGAAGAGTTTGCCAAATATGAAACCCCCTATGTGATAGTCCACAACCATAGCGACCGGGAGCCGTTGTTGCCCGAATTTGCGGCGCAGCTAAAGGAGCGCTTCAAATCGCCGGTGGTGGCCCTAAGCGCCTTCAAAAAAGAAGGGCTCGAACCGCTAATCACGGCTATAAAAGAGACGATTCCCGAGCGCAGCTACGCAAACCCATCGCTTATGGGTGATTTAATTGTGGCCGGCGACATTGTATTGCTCATCACCCCCATCGACACAGAAGCACCCGCCGGAAGGATGATCCTCCCTCAAGTTCAGGCCATCCGCGATGTGCTCGACAACGATGCAGTGGCTATTGTGTTAAAGGAAAACGAAGTTGTAAATTTCCTGAAGAAAACGGGGATAAGACCAGCACTGGCAGTTACTGACAGCCAGGTTTTCAACAAGGCCGATGCCGCCATTCCGCACGAGATTCCCCTCACCAGTTTTAGCACGCTGCTGGCACGGCTTAAGGGCGATTTTGACAACTACCTGCTAGGAACCCCAAAGATTTCCGAGCTCCGCGATGGCGACAAAATACTGATACTGGAAAGCTGCACGCATCACGTTTCATGCGACGACATTGGAAGGTTTAAAATCCCCAACTGGCTGAACAAATACACCGGAAAGAAACTAGAGTTTAAAGTAGTTACCGGCCTCGACCAGTTACCCAACATTACCGACTATGCGCTGGTTATTCAGTGCGGTGGCTGTATGATTACCCGCAAGCAAATATTCAACAGGCTGCAGCCTGCCATTGAGGCCGGCATCCCTATAACCAACTATGGCATGGCCATTGCCTACGTGCAAGGAATCTACAACCGGGCCATTGCCCCATTCACCCAGCAGCAATCGAATCCGAAGGAGTATTTGTAGCAGATTAACCTTACAAAACCGAGGCTACTTAGAATAGGCCGAATCCTCGCGTGGACTGATTCCTCTTCCGTGCCATACAAGCCACGGCAGATGTAAATGTAGCAAAATAGTTGAACGCTGGTTGCAGCTGCGCAGCCTCAATAAGTGAACGATAGGTATTCAGGACGTTTCGTCCAGCTACAGCAGCCTTTGGCTATAAGCGCTTGGCAAGTTTACAGTTTGGGCAGCATAGCCTGCCTCGCCCCCGCCAAAAAGGCGGGCCCGCCTTTTCGGCGGGGCTAGGCTGCGGTTATGCAAGATTGCTGCAAAGCGCCTGTTTTGTTGCATTGTCCTAGGCCTGCAAGGCACGACCAGCATGTTCGCGCGAGAGCGGGGTTTTATTAATTTACTTCAGAAAATCATACGGTATTTCATATTTTTCTAATGGAGAAATTGGCAGCAGTTCCTTTGGTATTAGTTTAGACTTTACTTCAACTTCGACACCCTTAAGCCAGGCTAATTTGGCATAACCTAAAGCAGGCATTGATATATATTTCTTCAAAAGTGCATCATCGTTTCTTTTCTGGTGAATTTTTGGGCTAACCATGTCATTCAATATTCTCTCACATTTTGATACATCATTTAGATATAAAGCGCGAAAATAATTTACGTCGTATTGCATGGTGCTATTTTCGTGAGACTTGCTGAAATAAACCCTTTCCATAATTTCCAAATTTCTTTCAACAAGGGCATTATTACCTAATAAAAACTGTTGCATGGTGTGAGTGAAAATCGCACCTTCGCCTTGCAATACATTATCTTCCATGGTTACAGGAATTTTCTGATACGTTTTATCTTCGTAATAAAAACCACTGTAGGTAAGTTTTGCAAAAACATCTTTTATAAAAGGCAAATTATCCGATAGCATTGCATAGCCAATTGAATGGATATCGTAATCGAATAGCCTATCTTGATAGTTAATTACACAATATGCATCAAGCAAACCACAGTTGTAGAAGTATTGCTTTGCTTTATTAATATTATTTTCTTCAAAAAAAGAATTTAAACCTTAAATCCGCAGGTCGATTGCTAGGTTTTAAATCTTAGCGTATTTAGGTTTGCTTGGTGGATATTTTGCCATTTTTTTGGTTCGACATAGCCCTTCTTTGCGTCACTTCTTCCGTTTTTCGCTCCCCCTATGGTTTGCAACTT